>NZ_JBHTWX010000085.1:0-38801 GCF_042792155.1 Kitasatospora sp. NPDC056651
GGCCCGGGAGTCGTCCTCCCGCGCCCGGGCCGGCCCGGTCACCCGTCGATCTGAGGTGGTGTCACTTCTGCTCGCTGAGCGCCTTGTTGAGCAGGACGACGTTGACGCCCTCGTTGCCGAGGAAGCCGGCCGAACGGCCTTCGGTGTACTCGTCGACCAGGTGCTTCACCGTCTCCACCGGCAGGCCGCGGGTCTTCGCGACCCGGTCGACCTGCTCCTCGGCGTACGCGGCGGAGATGTGCGGGTCGAGGCCGGAGCCGGAGGCGGTCAGCGCGTCGGCCGGGACGGTCGCCGGGTCGACGCCGTCGAACGCGGCGACGGCGGCGCGTCGCTCGTCGACGGCCTTCAGCAGGTCCTCGCTGTTCGGACCGAGGTTGCTGGCACCGGAGTTGTCGCCGGCGTAGCCGTTGGCGGAGGGCCGGGGCTGGAACCACTTCGGGTCCGGCCGGGACTCCTCCTTCGGGTCGTCCGGGTTGGCCTTCGGAAGGTCGAAGCTCTGGCCGATCAGGCTGGAGCCGACCTGTTTGCCGTCGGACGTCACGATCGAGCCGTTGGCCTTGTCGTCGAACGCGACCTGGCTGATCCCGGTGATCAGCAGCGGGTAGGCGATTCCGAGGATCACCGTGAGCACCAGCAGCGCGCGCAGCGCGGTGACGTGGGTACGCAGGATCGTCGGCAGGGGCTTGGACATGGTTTTCTCTCCTTCCCCGCGTCAGCTGAGGCCGGGGATGAACTGGACGATCAGGTCGATCAGCTTGATGCCGACGAACGGCACCACCAGGCCGCCGAAGCCGTAGACCCCGATGTTGCGGCGCAGCAGCGAGCTGGCGTCGGACGGGCGGTAGCGCACGCCGCGCAGCGCGAGCGGGATCAGGCCGATGATGACCAGGGCGTTGAAGACGATCGCCGAGGTGATCGCGGACTGGGGGCTGTGCAGGCCCATGATGTTGAGGTGGCTCAGGCCGGGGTAGACCCCGGCGAACATCGCGGGGATGATCGCGAAGTACTTGGCCACGTCGTTGGCGATCGAGAAGGTCGTCAACGCGCCGCGGGTGATCAGCAGTTGCTTGCCGATCTCGACGATCTCGATCAGCTTGGTGGGGTTGGAGTCCAGGTCGACCATGTTGCCGGCCTCCTTGGCCGCCATGGTCCCGGTGTTCATCGCGACGCCGACGTCGGCCTGGGCGAGCGCGGGGGCGTCGTTGGTGCCGTCGCCGGTCATCGCGACCAGCTTGCCGCCCTCCTGCTCCTTCTTGATCAGGGCCATCTTGTCCTCGGGCGTGGCCTCGGCGAGGAAGTCGTCCACGCCGGCCTCCTCCGCGATCGCCTTGGCGGTCAGCGGGTTGTCGCCCGTGATCATGATGGTCTTGATGCCCATCCGGCGGAGCTCGTCGAAGCGCTCCCGCATGCCCTCCTTGACCACGTCCTTGAGGTGGATGACCCCGAGGACGCGGGCGGGCTCGCGGCCGGCCCTCGCCGCCACCACCAGCGGGGTGCCACCGGCCGCGGAGATCCGGTCGACCAGGGCGGTGACCTCGTCGCCGACCGAACCGCCGTTCTCCTTCACCCAGGCGGAGACGGAGCCGGCCGCGCCCTTGCGGACCTGGTGGAGCCCGTCGGCCTCGTCCAGGTCGACACCGGACATCCGGGTCTGGGCGGTGAACGGGACCCAGGTGGCGTGCGTCAACTCGCCCTGGGCGCGGGCCCGCAGGCCGTACTCGGCCTTGGCGAGGACCACGATCGAGCGGCCCTCCGGGGTCTCGTCCGCGAGGGAGGAGAGCTGGGCGGCGTCGGCCAGCTCCCCGGTGCCCACCCCCGGCGCGGGCAGGAACTCGGCGGCCTGGCGGTTGCCCAGGGTGATGGTGCCGGTCTTGTCGAGCAGCAGGGTGTTGACGTCGCCGGCGGCCTCGACGGCGCGGCCGGACATCGCCAGCACGTTGCGCTGCACCAGCCGGTCCATGCCGGCGATGCCGATCGCGGAGAGCAGCGCGCCGATCGTGGTCGGGATGAGCGCCACGATCAGGGCGACCAGGACGATCATCGACTGCGGGGCGCCCGCGTAGGTGGCCATCGGCTGGAGCGTGACGACCGCGACCAGGAAGACGATGGTCAGCGAGGCGAGCAGGATGTTGAGCGCGATCTCGTTCGGCGTCTTCTGCCGGGCGGCGCCCTCGACCAGGGCGATCATCCGGTCGATGAAGGTCTTGCCGGGCTCGGAGGAGACCTTCACCACGATCCGGTCGGACAGCACCTTGGTGCCGCCGGTGACGGCGCTGCGGTCGCCGCCGGACTCGCGGATCACCGGCGCGGACTCACCGGTGATCGCCGACTCGTCGACGGACGCGACGCCCTCGACGACGTCGCCGTCACCGGGGATGATCTGCCCGGCCTCGACCACCACGTGGTCGCCGAGCCGCAGCGCGGTGCCGGGCACCTCCTCCTCGGCCCGGGTGGCCGGCCAGTTCGTGAGCCGGCGGGCCATGGTGTCGGTCTTGGTCTTGCGCAGGGTGTCGGCCTGCGCCTTGCCGCGGCCCTCGGCGACGGCCTCGGCCAGGTTGGCGAAGACCGTGGTGAGCCAGAGCCAGACGGTGATGGCCCAGGCGAACACGGAGGGGTCGGCGATCGCGGAGACGGTGGTGACCACCGAACCGACCTCGACCACGAACATCACCGGGTTCTTGACCATCACCCGGGGGTCGAGCTTCCTCACCGCGTCCGGCAGGGACGCGATGATCAGCTTCGGGTCGAGGAGGCCGCTCGCCACTCTGTGCGGTGCGGCGGGCTCGGCGTGGTCGGCCGGTGCGGGGTTCTCGGCGTTGAGCGTAGGGGTGGACATCAGGAGGACAGACCTTCCGCGATCGGCCCGAGAGCCAGGGCCGGGAAGTAGGTGAGGCCGACGACGATCAGGACGACGCCCGACAGCAGGCCCACGAACAGCGGCTTGTGGGTGGGCAGGGTGCCCGGGGTGGCCGGGACCGGCTGCTGCTGGGCGAGCGAGCCGGCCAGCGCCAGGACGAAGACGATCGGCAGCAGCCGGCCGAAGATCATCGCCAGGCCGAGCGCGGTGTCGTACCAGCCGGTGTTGACGGTGATGCCGCCGAAGGCCGAGCCGTTGTTGTTGGAGGCCGAGGTGAAGGCGTACAGCACCTCGGAGAAGCCGTGGGCGCCCGAGTTGAGCATCCCGGCCCGCTCGCCCGGCAGGGCCATCGCCACACCCGTGCCGACCAGCACGATCGTCGGCGTGGTGAGGATGTACAGCGAGGCGAACTTCATCTCCCGGCCGCCGAGCTTCTTGCCCAGGTACTCGGGGGTGCGGCCGACCATCAGACCGGCGACGAACACCGCGACGACCGCGAGGATCAGCATGCCGTACAGGCCGGAGCCCACACCGCCGGGCGCGATCTCGCCCAGCATCATGTCGAAGACCGTCAGCCCGCCGCCGAACGGCGTGTACGAGTCGTGGAAGGAGTTCACCGCGCCGGTCGAGGTCAGCGTGGTCGTGGCGGCGAACAGCGAGCTGGCGGCGATGCCGAAGCGCTGCTCCTTGCCCTCCATCGCGGCGCCCGCGGCCTGCAGGGCGCTGCCCTGGTGCTGCGACTCCGCGAAGGTGAGCAGGGCGGTCGAGGCGATCCAGAACAGGCCCATCACGGCGACGATCGCGTAGCCCTGGCGGTTGTCCCCCACCATCCGGCCGAAGGTCCGCGGCAGCGCGAACGGGATCAGCAGGATCAGGAAGATCTCGACCAGGTTGGTGAACCCGGTCGGGTTCTCGAACGGGTGCGCCGAGTTGGCGTTGAAGAAGCCGCCGCCGTTGGTGCCGAGCAGCTTGATGACCTCCTGGGAGGCCACCGGGCCGCCCGGGATCTTCTGGACCTCACCGCTGAGGGTGGTGAGGTCGGTGAAGCCGTGGAAGTTCTGGATCACGCCGTTGGCGGCCAGGACCAGGGCGAAGACGATCGAGATCGGCAGCAGCAGCCGCAGGTTGATCCGGGTGAGGTCCACCCAGAAGTTGCCGACCCGGTCGGTCCGGTTGCGGGTGAAGCCCCGGATCAGCGCGGCGACGACGGCGATGCCGACGGCCGCGGAGACGAAGTTCTGCACCGCCAGGCCCGCCATCTGCGCCAGGTGGCCCATCGCCGACTCACCGGCGTAGGACTGCCAGTTGGTGTTGGCGACGAACGAGATCGCGGTGTTCCAGGCCTGGTGGCCCTCCATCTGCGGAACGCCCAGGTTCAGCAGCAGATGGCCCTGGAGGCGGATCAGGCCGTACAGGAAGAGGACGGAGACGGCCGAGAAGGCCAGCACCGAGCGGAGGTAGGCCGGCCAGCGCTGATCGGCGTCGCCGTCGACGCCGATCAGCTTGTAGATGCCGCGCTCGACTCTGAGGTGCTTGGAGGTGGTGAGCAGCCCGGCGATGTAGTCGCCGAGGGGGCGGTAGCACAGGGCCAGCGCGCCGACGAGGGCGAGCGCCTGCAGCCAGCCCGCGAGAGTGGATCCCATGTCAGAACTTCTCCGGGAAGATCAGCGCCACGACGAGATAGCCGACGAGCGCGACGGCCACGACCAGACCAGCGATGTTCTCGGCGCTCACAGCTTCTCCACCCCCCGCGCGATCAGGGCGATGACGGCGAACACGGCGACCGTGACACCGACGTAGATGAGATCGGACATGGGCTCCACCAGAGTGGTTCGGGAGATGCCGCGGCCGGGGCCGGAAGGGCTCCGCGCGGCGCCGGCGGACGACCGGCAGATGCAGCAAAGCAGCCGTCAGAGGCGCGTTATGGCTCCCTGACGCCCTCCATACGGGCGATAGCGCGACGTTGACGCGACGTTGACGGGCGCTTCACCGGACCGAGACCCGGGGTGCTTTCGCGCGTCGCCCGCCGCTCCGCCCTCGGGAACGGAACGGCCCCGGACGGCGGGCTGCCGTCCGGGGCCGTTCCTCCCCTTCCCTGGTCACGTCTCCCCCGGTCACGTCTATCCCGGTCACGTCTCTCCTGGTCACATCCGCATCCGGAGCCGGCAGACCACCGCGTCGGTGTGCCGCCGCAGGGCGCGGTCGATCACCGCGCCGCGCCGGTTCTGGAGCGGGCGCTGCCACCAGCGGACCGGTTCCACCTCCGGGATCAGCACCGTCAGCCGGTCGTAGGCGTGCTCCGCCCCCAGCTCGTTGACGAACTCGGCGATCGGCCGCCCCAGCCGGCGGTGCCCGTCCGGGATCTCCACCAGCGGCACGCCCGGCCGCCACAGCTCCCAGTCCCGGCGCAGCGCCTCCGCGGCGGCCGGCTCGTGCACCACGGTCACCGCCATGACCTCGTCGCCGAGCGAGAGCGCCGCCGACAGGCCGTCCCTGGTCAGCCGGGTGATCGCGGTCACCGGGACGACCACCAGGCTGCGCCGGCGGGTCACCGGGCCGGGCACCCGGCCCAGCTCCAGCCGCTCGCCGATCCGCGCGTAGCTGCGGTGGACCGCCTCGAACAGCAGCACCAGCAGCGGCAGGGCCACCCCGATGCCCCAGGCGCCCTCGGTGAACTTGGTGCCGGTGACGACCAGCGTCGCCACCCCGGTGAGCAGCGCGCCGAAGCCGTTCAGCGCGGCCTTCCACCGCCAGCCGGCGGGGCGGTGCCGGAACCAGTGCCGGACCATCCCGACCTGGCAGACGGTGAAGCCGACGAACACGCCGATCGAGAACAGCGGCACCAGGCTGTTGACGTCCCCGCCGGAGCCGACCAGCAGCGCCGCCGACACGGCGGCCAGGAACAGCACGCCGTACCGGTACACCTGCCGGTCGGCGCGCAGCGCGAACAGGTGCGGGAGGTGGTTGTCCCGGGCGAGCAGGTCGAGCAGCACCGGCAGCCCGCCGAAGGAGGTGTTGGCGGCCAGCCCGAGCAGCACCACGGTGGCGAACTGGACGACGTAGAAGCCGAAGCCGTGGCCGAGCGAGGCGTCGGCGAGCTGGGCGAGCACGGTGACGCCCTCGACCGGCTGGAGGTGGAAGCGGCCGATCAGCACGGCCAGCCCGATCAGCATCACGCCGAGCAACGCGCCGAGCACGACCTCGGTGTGCTGGGCGCGCCTGACCCGGGGGGTGCGGAAGGAGGGGACGGCATTGGCCACCGCCTCCACCCCGGTCAGCGCGGAGCAGCCGGCCGCGAAGGCCTTGAGCAGCAGCAGCGCGCCGACAGTGGTGGTGTTCCCGGCGAGCGTCGAGGCGTGCCCGGCGGCGGCCGCGGTGCTGGCCGGGGCGTCCCGGAACAGCCCGGCCACGACGATCGCCAGGATGGAGAGCACGAAGACGGCCGTCGGCGCCATGAACCAGCGCGCCGACTCGGCGATCCCGCGCAGGTTCACCGCGGTGACCAGCGCCAGCACGCCCAGGCAGAGCCACACCCGGTCGTCGTACAGGCGCGGCACGGCCGAGGTGAGCGCGGCGACGCCGGCGGTGACCGAGACCGCGACGTTCAGGACGTAGTCGATGACCAGTGAGGCGGCCGCGGTCAGCGCGGTCCGGCGGCCCAGGTGCGCCTTGGCCACCGCGTAGGAGCCGCCGCCGTCCGGGAACGCCGCGATCACCTGCCGGTAGGAGGCGACCAGCACCGCCAGCAGGACGGCGATCGCCGCGGTGACCGGCAGCGTGAAGCCCAGCCCGTACGCCCCGGCGGCGGCCAGCACCAGCACCACCGACTCCGGCCCGTACGCCACCGAGGCCATCGCGTCCAGCGAGAGCGCGGCCAGTCCGCCGAGCGCGCTGAGCCGGTGCCGCTCGTCACCCGCCCCGGTGTCCGGCGGCTCGGGTTCGGCCGCGACGGCCGGGGTGGTGGTGGCGCTGGGCATCGGACGGGACCTCCGCAGTCGGTAGTTGGTCCCGATCCTGCGGTCCGCGCCCCCGGCGCCCCGGCGGCCCCTACGCGTTCCTGACGCCACCGCGAGCGCCCTTGACGCGCCCTTGACGCCGCCCCGACCCGGCCGCCCGCACCGCTGCTCCGGCGGAGCCGGCGCCGTCCGATGGCTGTTGGCGGGGGTGGGGCGAGCCGTTGTCCCGGCGGTCGCCGGCTGGGAAGACGATCAGCTCTGTCGAAGGACTCCCACCCCCGGCCCCCACTCTGCTGCCCGCATCCCGTAATTGCAAGCGATGTGCAATAAGTGCCCCCGGAGCCCACCCCCGCCACACCGCCCCCACCCGGCGGCCCGGACCAAACAGAACAGCCCCCGATCCGCGTTTCCGCAGATCGGGGGCTGTTCTCTATCCTGTGGCTGGTGCAGGGTTCGAACCTGCGTAGCTTGCGCGGCAGATTTACAGTCTGCTCCCTTTGGCCGCTCGGGCAACCAGCCAGGATTTCGTTTCCCGGGGCGTTCGCCCCGTTCGACTTGGTAAACCATACCCGATGCCGGGGGGTGCTCCGCCACTCGATAGATCACGTGATGATCAAGGAACCTGGGGCGGCCGCTACGGGCGGGGCCGGTGTGACGCTGGATAGGCTGGGACCGCGGGCCGCCCGGTGGGGCGGGCCGTGCCAGTGAAGCCAGAGCATCAAGGAGACCAACACCCATGGCCGACTCCAGTTTCGACATCGTCTCGAAGGTCGAGTGGCAGGAGGTCGACAACGCGATCAACCAGACCTCCCGCGAGATCGCGACGCGTTTCGACTTCAAGAACGTGGGCGCCGAGATCAGCCGCTCCGGCGAGAAGATCGAGATGAAGGCGAACGGCGAGGAGCGTGTGCGCGCCGTCCTCGACATCCTCCAGACGAAGTTCGTCAAGCGGGGCCTGTCGCTGAAGGCGCTGGACGCCGACGAGCCCCAGCTCTCCGGCAAGGAGTACAAGATCTTCGCCAACGTCAAGGAGGGCATCACCACGGAGGACGCGAAGAAGGTCGCGAAGATCATCCGCGACGAGGGCCCGAAGGGCGTCAAGGCGCAGGTCCAGGGCGACGAGCTGCGCGTCAGCTCGAAGAGCCGCGACGACCTCCAGGCCGTGCAGGCCCTGCTCAAGGGCAAGGACCTGGACTTCGCGATCCAGTACGTGAACTACCGCTGACCCCGGTCGGCCGGTCCGACGGACGACGGCGCGGCCCCGCTCCCCGGTTCGGGGGCGGGGCCGTTCGCGTCGGCGGGGCCGTGCGGGCCGGTGGGGCCGCACGGGCGGAGCGGCCGGCTCAGTCGGTGGGCTCCGCCCAGCCGGCGGTGGTGCGGTGCCGGCCCAGGCCGACGGTCTCGAACTCGTCGGCCCGGCCCTCCTCGGTGCGCGCGCCGATCCGCCGCAGGACGCGGGAGATCGGGGTGCCCTCGTCCGGGGAGGGCTCGAACTCGCCGATGGTGAGCGGGCCGAGGGCGACCTTGCCGTCCACCCAGACGGCGGCGCGCTGGGTGCCGCTGCCGCCGAAGTACTCGGCCTCGACGCAGGCGATCGGACCGGCCTTCGACCAGGCGGCCAGCCGGAGTTCGAAGCCGTCCGAGTGCCAGCCGAACCCGGCTCCGCCGCCGGGCCCGCGCACGCTGCCGTCGCTCTGGAGCCCGGTGAGGACCTCGGAGGTGACCGGGATCAGCGCCAGGCCCTGTGCCAGCGGCACCACCCGGGCCGCCGGAACCTCCGCCGCCGCCACGGCCAGCAGCTCCTGTGTTCCTATCAGCGCCTGGAGTTCGTAGGACATGCCGGACATGGTGTCCCACCGCACCGACAGCCGACCCGGAATTTATGATTCCGTGCCCGGTCGGAGACCGTAGAGCAGGGTGAAGGCGGTCACGTCCAGCGCGTCCTCGCTCGCACTCGGACCCTCTTCGTTCAGTTCGTCGAAGATTTCGGCCAGTTGGGAGCGCAGCCGTTCGAGCCGCTCCGGGCTGAGCCTCATCGTGAAGTCCGCGAACAGTCCGTGCGGCGGGCGGCCCGAGCCGTCCGCCGGCCGGCCGAAGTCCAGCCGGCCCTCCGCGATCCTGGCGCGGAAGTCGGCCCGCACCCGGTCCATCGCGGCCACGATGGCCTCGTACGCGTCGGAGCGGGCCGGCGAGTCGGCGGTGAACATCCCCGGGGCCAGCCGGATCGACGCCTGGGCGACCCGGTAGCGGCTCTCCACGATGCCGGAGACCAGCCGGGTGCCGGCCACCAGGACCAGCCCGGCCTTCTCCAGCTGCTTGATGTGCCGGTAGAGCTTGGTCTGCGGCTCGTCGAGGGCGGCGGCGATCTCCTTGGCCGTCAGCGGACGGTCCTCGGAGGACTGCAGGGCGCCGAGGATGGCCAGACGCAGCGGGTCGGCCAGGGCCTTGAGCACCGCGACGTCGGACACCTGGCGCTCCTTGACCCAGGTGACGGACTGCTGCTCGCCACTGTCGGCGGGTTCCGGTGCTTGCTCGACCACGGGCCCACCCTTCCAGATCGGCCGCGCCCGACGCAATCACGCCTCGGTGAGCGCTCACCCTTGCGCAACCAATCACGCCTGCGCCACCATTCACTCAAGCGTGAATGGTGGCGGCAGTCGCAAACGATGAGGGCGGACACATGACGGACCGACCGACGACGACGGCAACGGAAGCGGCGGAAACGGTGGGGACGGTAGAAGCGGCGGAGCAGCCCGGACCGCCCGAAGCGCCGTCGCCGCTCGTACCGCTGCGGCGCAACCTGCGGTTCCAGGCCCTCTGGGCCGGCCAGGCCTCCGCGACCCTCGGCATGGTGATCGGCGACACCGCCTTCCCCCTGCTGGTCCTCGCACTCACCGGCTCCTCCACCTCCGCCGGAGCCTTCGGCGCCGTGCAGATGGTCACCACCCTGCTGCTGGGCGTCCACGGCGGCGCGGTGGCCGACCGGGTGGACCGCCGCCGGGTGCTGATCGCCTCCGACACCGCCCGGCTGCTCGCCCTCGCCAGCGTCCCGGCGGCCCTGGCGTTCGGCCCGGTGAACCTGGTCCACCTGCTGCTGGTCGCCGCCGTGATCGGCGCGACCGTCGCCTACAGCGGCCCGGTCCGGCTGCTCGCGCTGCGCTCGGTGGTCCCGCCCGAGCAGCTGTCCCAGGCGCTGGCCCAGGACGAGGCCCGGATGAGCGGGGCCTCGCTGGCCGGACCGCCACTGGCCGGGTTCCTGTTCGGGCTCGGCCACGCGGTCCCCTTCCTCGGGGCCGCCCTCGCCTCGCTGTTCGCGGTGACCGCCGCCGTCGCGGTGCGCTTCCCCAGCCCGCACGAGTCCGGGGCTCCCGGCGAACGCACCGGGGGCAGCGCCCTGGCGGGCTTCCGCGTCCTCGCCGCCTCCCCGCTGCTGCGGAGCGCGCTGGCCGTCCTGCTGGTGCTCAACCTGGCCGGGGCCGCGCTGCTGCTGCCCGTCATGGTGCTGCTGCGCGAGCACGGCACCAGCAGCGCGGGGATCGGCCTGGCCCTCGCCGGCGAGGCGGTCGGAGCGCTGACCGGCGCCGCCCTGGTCGCCCGGCTGCACCGGCTGGCCGGGCCCGGTGTGCTGCTGCTGGCGGTCGCCTGGAGCGCCGTGCCGGTCCCGCTGGCGCCGCTGCTGCCCGGCGGGGTGGCCACCGTCTTCGCCGCGCTGTTCCTGTTCGGCGCGGGCGTGCCGACCCTGCGGGTGATGCTCGACCTGCTGGTCTTCCGCCAGGTGCCGGACGCGCTGCGCGGCCGGGTGATCGCGGCGACCATGACGCTGCTCACCGCCGGGATGCCCGCCGGGAGCTTCGTCACCGGCCTGCTGCTGGACCGCTCCTCCCCCGCCGCCGTCCTGGTCGCGATCAGCGCCCTGCTCGCCGTCGCGCTGCTGGCCGCGACCGCGAGCCGCACGCTGCGCCGCGCCGTCTGGCCCGCCGGGGCGGCGGCGGGCGGGGAGGGCCGGGAGGAGCAGGAAGACGAGGAGGGTCAGGAGGGCTGACGCCCCGGGTGGGCGGCCCCCGGTCCGCGACCGCCGGTCACCCGCCCGGCCGCCCGCCGCATGCGACGCGCCCGGCAACCGGGTGAACTGACCGGGTACGGCCCGCCACGGGGTGTTCCCGGGCGGGCCGCGGCGCCATGACGGCGCGGCAGCGCCGGGCCCGCACCCGAGGAGGACCGGATGAGCTCGACGGCCCCACCCCCACCCGGCGGCAGGACGGCCGACCACCCGGCCGTCGCCGCCCTCCACCGTCCCCCGCGTCTCCTCTACCTCCTCCACCTCTTCCTCCGTCCCCTCCGCCTCCACCGCCCTTGCCGACCGCCGGCCGCCCCGGCCGCCTGCCCGCCTGCCCGCCTGCCCGCCGGGCGCGCACTCGTCGGCCCGCACCGGGAACGTTCCCCGGGCCCGCCCGGCCGCCCACCCGGCCGCCCGCCCCGCCACCGCCCGGACCGCCCGGCCGCCTCCCCTCGTGCTTCACCAACTCGGCCAGCACGTGATGGAGTTGACGCACTGGAGCACCAACAGTCCCCGCCCGGACCCGAGGAGGAACCGCCGTGCCCCGCCCCTTCACCATCGAGGACCACCGCGCCCGGATGACCCGCGCCACCGCCGAGGCGACCGCCGCCGGACTGGCCGGCCTGGTCATCGCCCCCGGCCCCGACCTGGCCTACCTGTGCGGCTACACGCCCACCGCGATCACCGAGCGGCTGACCGCCCTCGTCCTCGCCGCCGGCCGCGAACCCACCCTGGTCGTCCCCACGTTGGAGCGCCCGGACGCCGAGAAGGCGACCGGCGCCCCGGCCGTCCGGCTGCTCGACTGGTCCGACGGCGACGACCCGTTCGCCACCGCCGGCCCGCTGCTCGACCCGGCCGGCCGGTACGGCGTCTCCGACAACACCTGGGCGCTGCACCTGCTCGGTTTCCAGGCCGCGCTGCCCGGCGCCTCGTTCACCTCGCTCACCGAGACCCTGCCGATGCTTCGCGCCGTCAAGGACACCGAGGAGCTGGAGCGCCTGGCGGCGGCCGGCGGCGCGGCGGACGCCGCCTACCGGGGCATCCTGGACGTCCCCTTCGCCGGCCGCCGGGAGACCGACGTGGCCGCCGACCTCGGCGCGCTGCTCATCCGGTACGGGCACAGCCAGGTCGACTTCACCGTGGTCGGCTCCGGCCCGAACGGGGCCGATCCGCACCACGAGGCCGGTGACCGGGTCATCCGTACGGGTGACACCGTGGTGCTGGACTTCGGCGGCCTCAAGGACGGCTACGGCTCCGACACCACCCGCACGGTGCACGTCGGCCCGGACGTCCCGGAGGAGGTGCGGACGGTCCACGAACTGGTCCGGCGCGCCCAGCAGACCGCCTTCGAGGCGGTCCGCCCCGGGGTCGGCTGCCAGGAGATCGACCGGATCGCCCGCCGGGTGATCACCGAGGGCGGGTACGGCGCGTACTTCATCCACCGCACCGGCCACGGCATCGGCACCACCACGCACGAGCCGCCGTACCTGGTCGAGGGCGAGGGGCGGCCGCTGGTACCCGGCATGTGTTTCTCGATCGAGCCCGGGATCTACCTGCCCGGCCGGTTCGGGGTGCGGATCGAGGACATCGTCACCGTCACCCCGGACGGCGAGCGCCGCTTCAACAACACCCCGCACGAGCTGGGCATCGTGTCCTGACCCCACCCGGCCCCGCGGGGCCGTCCTTCGAACCGGGTGTCGACCGGATCGGTCACTCTTACGATCCGGTCATATTTCACCCAGAGTCCTCCAAGTTTGGGTTGGTAGTTTCGGTGCGCATGACCAAGACCCTTCCCCCGGCCTCACGCGACGTGCGGGCCGGGCAGCCGCGCCCGGTGCCTTCGCCCCGTCCACGCGTGACGGGCTGGTCGAGACTCCGGCTGCTGGCCTGGCCGATCTACCTGACGTTCTTCCTCTGGTTCCTGCGGACCGAGGGCATCCCCGCCGCCAACGACGTCCTGTTCCTCTGGCTGATCGCCGCCCTGCTGACCGCCGCCGTGCACAGCGGGCACGGCCCCCGCGGCTTCCTCCTGGTGCTGCGCGACTGGGTCCCGGTGATGGCCGTGGTGTGGACGTACTCGCTGCTGCGCGGCTACGGCGCGCACACCCCGTGGGCCCCGCACTGGCTGCCGCAGCTGCGCTTCGACGAGGTGCTCGGCTTCGGCGAGACCTGGACCGTCCGGCTCCAGCACGCCCTCTACACCCCCGGTTCGCCGCACTGGTACGACTACGCCGCGGTGGCCGTCTACCTCTCGCACTTCTTCGTCGTCTTCCTGCTGCTCGCGGTGCTCTGGCGGCGCGCGCACCACCGGTTCCGGCAGTTGCTCGCCGCCTACCTGACGCTGACCTTCGCGGGCTTCGCCACCTACCTCCTCTACCCGGCCGACCCGCCGTGGCTGGTCGCCCAGGAGGGCAACCTGCCGCACCTGTCCCGGGTGGTCTGGGAGGTGATCTCGGTGAGCGGGCTGCCGCAGGCCGGCTCGCTGCTGGAGAACGGCAGCCAGTTCGCCAACGACGTCGCCGCGATGCCCTCGCTGCACTCCGCCTACCCGGCGATGCTGCTGTTCTTCTTCTGGCCCACCGCCAAGCCCTGGCTGCGGGCGGTGCTGGTCGCGTACCCGCTCGCGATGACGTTCACCCTGGTCTACGGCGCGGAGCACTTCATCATCGACGTCTTCGTCGGCTGGGCCTACGCGGCCGTGGTGGTGTTCGGCCTGCGCAGGCTGCGCGACCGCCGGGCGGCCGCCGCCACGACCGCGGCACCGGCACCGGCACCGGTGGAGAGCACGGCAGACTTGGCCGGGTGAATCCGCGCGCACCGATGAAGCCCACCGCCGAGCAGCTGCTGGCCGCCAAGGACACCACCATCCCGGACGTCTCCGGGCCCGGGCTGCGGGTGCTGTTCTGCGGCATCAACCCGGGCCTGTGGTCCGGCGCCACCGGCCACCACTTCGCCCGCCCGGGCAACCGCTTCTGGCCCGCCCTGCACCGCTCCGGCTTCACCGGGCGCCAGTTCCGCCCGGACGAGCAGCGGGAGCTGCTCGCGCTCGGCCTGGGCATCACCAACGTCGCCCCGCGCACCACCGCCAAGGCGGACGAGCTGACCGCCGAGGAGCTGCGCGAGGGCGGCGCCGCGCTGCGCGAACGGGTGCTGCGGCTGCGTCCGCGGGTCCTCGCCGTGCTCGGCATCGGCGCCTACCGGACGGCCTTCGGGCAGCGCCGGGCCGCGCTCGGGCGCCAGCCGGAGGGCATCGGCGACACCGAGGTGTGGGTGCTGCCGAACCCCAGCGGCCTCAACGCCCACTACACCCTGGACGGACTGGCCGCGGAGTTCCGCGGGCTCCGGGAGGCCGTGGGCGACCCGGCCATGGGCGACCCTGCGGTGGAGGACCCTGCGGTGGAGGACCCGGCCGGAGCGGATCGCACCGTGGCGGAGGGCCGCGCCTGAACGGCGGGCCCCGCCGCCGTATGCACCGCCGACAGCCCGGCCGGCAGCGGCAGCTCGCGCAGCTCCCGGATCACCGCCCGGACGGCCGGCGTCCCGGCCAGCTCGGGCGTGGTGACGTACCCGACGGAGCGGCTGGGCGGCCGCGGCCCGAGGTCGGTGACGGCGAGGCCGGCCGGGGCGCCGAGCAGGGCGGTCCGGGGCATGATCGCCATCCCGAGGCCCTGCGCGACCAGAGAGAGCGCCACCGTGTCGTCCTCCACGTCCACGGTCGCGGGCGGGATCCACTCCTGCCGCTGCCACCAGTCCCGGGTGTACGAGCCGCAGTTCTCGTCCCAGTCGACCAGCGGGAGTTCGCGCGGCGCCGGGTGGCCGTGCGGGTGTGCGAGCGCGTACGACTCCTCGTACAGGCGCACCGCGACCAGGCCCGGGACGGGCGGCGGCCCGCCGGCGTCGAGGGTGGCCAGCCCGAGGTCGGCGCGCCCGTCGACGACCTCCCCGGCGGTGCCGCGGCCGATCTCCCGGACGATCCGGACCCGGGTGCCGAGCCCGGGATGGCGCTCGGCCAGCCGGGCCAGGACGGGCGGCAGCAGCTGGGCCGCGGCGCTGCGGAAGGCGGCGATCCGCACCGTGCCGGTCAGCGGCCCGTCCGTTCCGGCACCGCGCACCTCGGGGCCGATCGCGTCCAGCAGCCGCAGGATCCAGCGGGCGTACGCCACCGCCCGAGCGCCGCCCTCGGTGGGGCGTGCGCCGTGGCGCCCGCGGTCGAAGAGCACCGTGCCGAGCTTCCGCTCGCAGGCGCGCACGGCGTGCGAGACGGCGGACTGGGTGGTGCCCAGCCGCACGGCGGCCGCCGTGAAGCTCCGTTCCTCCTCAACGGCGACCAGGGTGCGCAGCTCGTGCGGGGCGAGATCGGTCATGCGCCCGAATCTAGCCCCCGGCCCCGCGCCGCCCGCCCCGGCCCCGCGCCGCCCGCCCTGAACCCGCGCCGATCCTCCGCCCGCGCCGCCCTCGGCCCGCGATCCATCGACACCGCTCATGGATGCCGCCGTTCCATCGACCGGCACCCCTGCCCGGCCGCTCCCCCGCTTCCTACGGTGATCACGTCCCGTCGCCGCGCACCCGGAGCAGCCCCGATGTCCCGTCCCACCGCCCGCGCCGTCCACCTGGTCTCCCGCCCCGACGGCGCGCCGACCACCGCGAACTTCGCCTTCGTCGAGGAGGCCGTCCCGGCGCTCGCGGCGGGCGAGGCCCTCGTCGAGAACCTCTACCAGTCCGTCGACCCGTATATGCGCGAGGAGATGGAGGAGGGCGGCTGGGCCCTGCACGCCCCGCTGGAGGGCCGCACTCTCGGCCGGGTGGTGGAGTCCCGGGCCGACGCCCTGCCGGTCGGCGCGCTGGTCCAGCACCGCCAGGCCTGGCGCACCCACTCGGTGGTCACCGCCGAGCGGGCGAGCCCGCTGCCCGCCTTCGACGGCGTCCCGCTCAGCGCCCACCTGTCGGTGCTCGGCGGCACCGGGCTGTCCGCCTGGGTCGCGCTGACCAGGATCGCCCGGCTCCAGCCCGGCGAGACGCTCTTCGTCTCGGCGGCGGCCGGCGGGGTCGGCACCGCCGCGGGCCAGCTCGCCCGACTGCTCGGTGCCGGACGGATCGTCGGCAGCACCGGCTCCGCCGCCAAGGCCGCCCGCCTCACCGAGCGGCTCGGCTTCGACGCCGCCTTCGACTACCACGACGGCCCGATCGCCGAGCGGCTGCGCGAGGCCGCCCCCGACGGGCTGCACGTCTACCTGGACAGCGTCGGCGGAGACCACCTGGAGGCCGCCATCAGCGCCCTGCGCGACCGCGGCCGGATCGCCTGGTGCGGCGCGGTCGCCCAGTACAACCGGCTCGGGAACCCGCCGGCGGCCCCGCGCAACCTGTTCGACGTGGTCGGCAAGAGCCTGCGGCTGGAGGGCTTCCTGGTCCGCGACCACCTGGACGCCCGGCCGGAGCTGTACGACTTCCTCGTCCCGCACCTGGGCTCGGGCGCCGTCGTCCCGGACGAGACGGTCGTGGACGGCTTCGACCGGGTGGTGGACGCCTTCCTCGGCATGCTGCGCGGCGCCAACACCGGCAAGATGCTGGTCCGGATCGCCGACTGACGTCCGACTGACGTCCACAGGAGCACCCGCCGGCCGCCGGCCCGCTCACCCCGGCAGGACGGCCAGGTCGAGCGCGGCCAGCCGGACCGGGTCGGCGATGACCTCGTACCCGGCCACCCGGCCGTCCCCGACCGCCATCCGCAGCACCAGCCGCAGCCGGCCGTCCGGGGCGATCAGGATGCCGGGCACCCCGTCCACCAGGGCCACCGCGCCGTAACGGGCCCGGCGGCCGAAGACCGTGGTCTCCCGGGCGATCACCTCCGCGCCCCGGGCCACCAGGTCACGGCCGGGCGCCAGCACCGCCGGATCGGCCCGGCGCACCACGTCCGGGGCCAGGACGGCCAGCAGCGCGGCCAGGTCCCCGCCCCGGGCGGCGGCCAGGAACGCCTCCACCACCCGCCGGTGCCCGGCCAGCGGCTCCGGCGGCAGCGCGGCCGTCCCCCGGACCCGCTGCCGGGCCCGGCTGGCCAGCTTCTTGGCCGCCGCCGGAGTCCGCCCGACGATCGGCGCGATCCGGTCGAAGGGCACCGCGAAGCCGTCGTGCAGCACGAAGGCGACCCGCTCGGCCGGGCCCAGCCGGTCCAGCACCACGAGCAGCGCCCGGCCCACCGACTCGATCAGCAGCGCCTCCCGCTCCGGCTCCGGGCCGCCGCCCGACGGATCCGGCAGTGCCTCGCCGGTCGGCTCCTCGCGGCGCGCGGCGCGGGCCCGCAGCAGGTCCAGGCAGATCCGGGAGACCACCGTGGTCAGCCAGCCGGGCAGGTTGTCGATCTCCGCCTCGTCGGTGCGGACCAGCCGCAGCCAGGCCTCCTGCACGGCGTCCTCGGCCTCGCCGGTCGAGCCGAGCATCCGCTGGGCGATCGCCCGCAGCCGTCCGCGCTCCGCCTCGAAGCGCGCCGCCGCTGCCGCCTCGCTCGCCGCCCTCCCGGCCGTCGTTTCCCCGGCGGCCACCCACCCGGCCGCCACCCGCCCGGCCGCAGCCCGACCGGCCGTCCTCTCCCCGGCCGCCACCCGCCCGGCCGCCGCCTCCGGCACCCCGTTCCGGTCCATCGGTCACCTTTCCCCGGCCCGCCTCGTCACCACCATGACGATCCGTCCTCCTCCGAGGTGACCAGGAGACCACCATGACCTCCACCACTCTGCTCCACCTGGACTCCAGCATCAGCCCGTCCGGCTCCGTCAGCCGCGCCCTGACCGCCCGCTTCGCCGCGGCCTGGCTCGCCCGGCACGGCGCCGCCGCCCGGTACCGGCACCACGACCTGGCCGCCGACCCGGTGCCGCCGGTGCGCGCCGCCTACGACGCCCTCGGCCGCCGCACCGAGCGCAAGGGAGTGCTCGCGCTGGACGACATCGACCGTCTCGCCGAGGAGCCGGACGAGGCGCGCGAATGGGCGCTCAGCCGCCCGCTGATCGAGGAGCTGCGGGCCGCCGACACCCTGCTGATCGGCAGCCCGATGTACAACTTCACCGTCTCGGCCGGCCTGAAGGCGTGGATCGACCGGGTCTCCTTCCCGGGCGTCTACCAGGACCCGGACAGCGGCGAGCCGCTGCTGCGCGACACCCGGGTGGTGGTCGTCGCGGTCCGCGGCGGCGGCTACGGGCCGGGCACGCCGCGCGAGCACTGCGACTTCCAGGTCCCGTACCTGCGGGCGTACTTCGAGAAGATCGGGGTGTCGGCGGACCGGCTTCGCGTCGTCACCGCCGAACTCACCCGGGCCGCGGACATCCCGGCGCTGAACGGCCTCCAGCCGCTCGCCGCCGAATCGCTGGCGGCCGCCGAGGCCGCCGTCGACGAGCTGAGCCGCCGTTAGGTCCTGCCGGACGGGGCCTGGCGGTCTCAGAGGGGAGTGACGGCCTTCAGCAGCACCAACAGGGCCACGACGGCGTTGAGCGCGCACAGCGCCGACACCGCCGTTCCGATCGCCGCGACCATCGCCGCCAGGCCCGCCGGGGTCTTGGCCGGCGGCCAGTTGCGGGAGGTCGGCACCGGGCCGAGCAGCGCGGCGACCCGGCGCGGCACCGGGCCGGCCGCGGCGGCCGGGGTGGCGAAGGCCGCGAAGCCCGGCGTCGGGACGGCGTGCGAGACCAGGGCCGCCCGGGCCACCGCCCGCGCGGTGATCCGGCGGTCCCCCACGGCCTGTGCCGAGTCCTCGTCCGCCCACCGCTCCGCGCTGTACGCCACCGCGGACTGCAACGGCCGCAGGAACGGATTGACGCAGGCGGCCAGCTGGGTGGCCAGCAGGTACCGGTGGTGCCGGTGGCGCAGGTGCGCCCGCTCGTGCGCGAGCAGCGCCTCGCGTTCGTCGGCGGCCAGGCCGGCCAGCATCCCGGTGGAGACCACCACCCGGCCGGGCGAGCCGGGCAGCGCGTAGGCGTACGGGCTGTGGTCCGGCAGCACCGCGAGGTCGGTGGACCCGCCCGGCCCGGCGGGCAGCCCGGCCAGGGCCCGGCGGGCCCGGCCCCGCACCCGCAGGTGCCGGACGACCGTCCGGGTGCAGGTGAAGCTCACCAGGGCCAGCAGCCACATCGCGGCCGTGCCGACCGTCTCGTGGTACGGCAGCGCGGCCCGCACCTCCGGGTCGGACCAGCTGTCCGGCAGCGGGTTGCCGGGGATCTGCGCGGTGCCCACCACGCCGATCAGCGCGAGGCACAGCACGCTGCACACCGCCATCACGGCGCTGATCACGGTCATCAGCCGGGTCGCGCCGCGCGGATGCAGGTGCTGCTCGGTCAGGCGCGCGATCGGGACCGCGGTGAGCGGCAGGACGAGCGGGAGGAAGACGAAGAAGCCCACGGGTCAGCTCTCACGGTCGGGCACTGCCGGATCGGCGGACGCGGCGTCCAGCAGCGCCCTGAGCAGCTCCTCGTCGTGCGGCAGCAGCGCGCTGACGAAACTGGCCAGGACGGCGTCCCGGTCCGCCTCCCCGTCGAGCATCCGGCGCATCCGCAGGGCGGCCAGCCCGGCGGCGTCCGAGGACGCCTGCCACAGGTAGGAGCGTCCGGAGCGGGTCCGGGTGACGGCGTTCTTGGCGTGCAGCCGGGACAGGATGGTCATCACCGTGGTGTAGGCCAGGTCGCCCTCCAGGCGCTCCTGGACCCATCCGGCGGCGACCGGGCCGGGCGCCCGCTGGAGCACCGCGAGCACCTGCGCCTCCAGCTCGCCCTGGCCACGTCGTCGGGCCGGCGCGTACCCGGCCGTCGGGACGTGCCTCTCGTCTGCCATGACGGCCACTCCCTCCGGATGCCGCGCCCGGACCGCCGGACGCGGGACTCATCCTAACGAGCAAGGGGCCGCCCCGAACCCGGTCGGCGCGAGGGTCCGGGGCGTACGGCGCTCTCCCGGCGGCTCCCGTCAGGGCCCCGCTGACGGCTCCCGTCGGCGGCTCCCGTCAGGGCCCCCGCCGGGCGGTCCCCGTCCGTGGCCCCCGTCGGCGGCGCGGGCGCGCTACCGCCCGTAGCCCGCCATCCGCTCCAGGCGGGCGATGCGCTCGGCCATCGGCGGGTGGGTGGAGAAGAGCCGGGCGCCGGCCTCGCCGGGGCGGAAGGGGCTGGCGATCATCATGTGGCTCGCCGTCTGGAGCTGGGGCTCCGGCGGGAGGGGCAGCTGCCGGGTACCGGCGTCGAGCTTGCGCAGGGCGCTCGCGAGGGCGAGCGGGTCCCCGGTGATCCGGGCACCGTCGGCGTCGGCCTGGTACTCGCGGGAGCGGCTGACCGCCATCTGGATCAGCCCGGCCGCCAGCGGGCCGAGGATCATGATGGCGAGCATCCCGAACAGCCCCGGGCCGTCGTCGTCGTCGCTGCGCCCGAACGGCACCAGCCAGGCGAAGTTCACCAGGAACATCACCACCGAGGCGAGCGCCCCGGCCACCGAGGAGATCAGGATGTCCCGGTTGTAGACGTGGCTCAGCTCGTGCCCGAGCACGCCCCGCAGCTCGCGCTCGTCGAGGATCCGCAGGATGCCCTCGGTGCAGCAGACGGCGGCGTTGCGCGGGTTGCGGCCGGTGGCGAAGGCGTTCGGGGCCGGGGTCGGGGAGATGTAGAGGCGGGGCATCGGCTGGCGGGCCGAGGTGGAGAGCTCGCGGACGATCCGGTACAGCCCCGGGGCCTCGAACTCGCTGACCGGCCGGGCCCGCATCGCCCGCAGCGCGAGCTTGTCGCTGTTCCAGTAGGCGTAGGCGTTGGTGCCGAGGGCCACCAGCAGGGCGATCACGAAGCCGGTGCGTCCGAAGAGGCTGCCGATCACCAGGATCAGCGCCGAGAGGCCTCCGAGCAGGACGGCGGTCCTCAGTCCGTTGTGCCGGCTGTGCACGTCAGGCCCTCCAATGGTGCGGTGGGGAAGCCCTTTCTGCCTCGTCCCTCTTGCCCGGTCAACGGGTGGGGCCGAGGGCCTTGTTCCCTTGTGACCCGACACGGTGACCGACGTGACACCGCTCCGGTGCCGTCCCCCTGCCGCCCCCCTGCCGCCCCGCCGACCTCTCAACGATCTCCCGGTGCCGTCCCGGCGACCTCTCAACGATCTCCCGGTGCCGTCCCGGCGACCTCTCAACGATCTCCCGGTGCCGCCGGGCCGCACCCCGGCGCGGCCCGGGAAGCGGTGCGGCACCGGCTCAGAACAGCGAACCGCCCGCGACCTGGAGGACCAGCTGCGGCGCCACCGAGAGGACCACCGCCGCCGAGGCGGTGAGCCCGAGCGTCACGGTGAGGCTCAGCGGCAGTCGACGGCCGGCGACCGCCGCTGCGGCGGGCGCGTCCTGCGCCACCGGGGTGAACAGCCGCGCCGTCCACAGCAGGTAGTAGGAGAGGGCGACGACCACGTTGACGGCCATCACCACGGCCAGCCAGCCCAGCCCGGCGTCGACCGCCGCGCGGAACACCACGACCTTGCCGAACAGACCGACCACGCCCGGCGGCAGCCCGGCCAGGCAGAGCAGGAAGAAGGCGAGCGCCAGCGCCGTCCAGCGGTTGCGGGCGAACAGGCCGCGGAAGTCGTCCACGCTGGTCCCGGGCCGGCGGCCGACGGCGGCGACCGCACCGAAGGCGCCGAGGTTCACCACCCCGTAGATCAGCGCGTACGCGGCGGTGGCCCCGAGCTCGTCCACGCCGGTCGGCGCGTAGCCGGCCGCCGCGAGCGGCACCAGCAGGTACCCGGCCTGGCCGACCGAGGACCAGGCGAGCAGCCGCACCGCGCTGTACCGGGTGTCGAAGCGCTGCCGCAGCGCGCCGACGTTGCCGGCGGTCATGGTGACGGCAGCCAGGACGGCGAGCACCGGCCCCCAGGTGCCGGCGTACGGGCGGAAGGCGACGGTGGTGGCGAGCGCGAGCCCGGACAGACCGGCCGCCTTCCCGACCACCGAGAGGTAGCCGGCCACCGGCAGCGGCGCGCCGGTGTAGGTGTCGGGCACCCAGAAGTGGAACGGGACGGCGGCGACCTTGAAGGCGAAGCCGACCAGGGTCAGCACCGCTCCGGCCTCGCCCAGCGCCTTGAGCTGCGCGGGGGCCTGCTCCAGGCCCTGGGCGACGGCGCCGAGGTGCAGGCTGCCGCTCGCCGCGTAGACGAAGCCGACGCCGAGCAGCATCACGGCGGTCGCGGTCACCGAGGAGACGAAGAACTTGAACGCGGCCTCCGCGCCCCGGCCGTCCCGGCGCAGCGCGACCAGGGCGAAGGCGGGCAGCGAGGCGACCTCCAGGGCGATCACCATGGTGGCGAGGTCGCGGGAGGCGGGCAGCAGCGCGGCGCCGGTGGCGCTGGAGAGCAGCAGGAACCAGTACTCGCCGCGCGGCAGCCCGTCGTCCTCCACGGTGTGCGCCGACAGCAGCGCCGCGATCAGCGCGCCGCCGAGGGCGAGCAGCTGGAACACCAGGGCGAAGTGGTCGGCGACGTACGAGCAGCCGCCGCTGTCAGACCCCCCTGCTACGTTCTGCACACAGAAGGTCGCTCGGGGTGATCCGTCGGTGAGGGGGAGGAGTGCGATGAGGGCGAGGGCGAGTCCGGCCGCGGTGAGGCGGCCGAGCCACTTCTTGTGCCGCTCGGGCAGGAACAGGTCCGTGAGCAGCACGGCGAGGGCGGCCACGGCGGCGATCAGCGGGGGCGCGATCGCCACCCAGTCCACGGACTGGATCAGGCTGCCCGGGTTGGCTACGGCGAGGGAGGTCACAGTGTGCTGCCCCGTGGAGTGAGGTCCGAGTGCGGCGGTCTGGGCTGCGAGCACGGTCAGCCACCCCCGAGGAGGTGCTTGACGGCGGGGTCGGAGAGGCCGAGCAGCAGCGCGGGCCAGAGGCCGGTGAGCAGGGTGAGCGCGGCCAGCGGCGTCCAGCTGACGGCCTCGTACGGGCGCAGGTCGGCGAGCTCGGCCACCGGTGCGGGCTGCTCGGGGTCGCCCATGCAGACGCGCCTGACCACGATCAGGAGGTACGCGGCGGTGAGGAGGGTACCGAGACCGGCCAGGACCATGTAGGTGACGAACGCGGGGCGCGACAGGCCGTCGGCCGGGTCGAACGCGCCGAACATGGCGAGCAGCTCGCCCCAGAAGCCGGCCAGGCCGGGCAGGCCGAGGCTGGCGACGGCGGCGAAGGCGAGCAGCACACCGAGCCGCGGGGCCCGGCCGTACAGGGCGGCGCCGGTGGCCCCGGCGAGGGTGTCGAGGTCGGCCGTGCCGTAGCGGTCCTTGAGCGCGCCGACGACGAAGAACAGCAGACCGGTGATCAGACCGTGGGCGATGTTGGCGAACAGCGCGCCGTTGACGCCCACCGGGGTGAGGGAGGCGATGCCGAGCAGCACGAAGCCCATGTGGCCGACGGAGGAGTAGGCGATCAAGCGCTTGAGGTCGCCCTTGGCGCCAGGGCGCGACAACGCCAGGCAGGCCAGTGAGCCGTAGACGATGCCGACGGCCGCGAAGGCACCCAGGTAGGGGGCCAGCGTGGTGGCACCGTCCGGCACGACCGGGAGGAGGACGCGGACCAGACCGTACGTGCCCATCTTCAGCAGCACGCCGGCGAGCAGCACCGAGCCCACCGTCGGGGCGGCGGTGTGGGCGTCGGGGAGCCAGCTGTGCAGCGGCCAGGCGGGGGCCTTGACCGCGAGGCCGACCAGGATCGCCAGCGCGGCGATCACCTGGGTGGTGTGGCTGAGGCCGCTGCCGTGCGCGGTGGCCAGGGCCTGCATGTCGAAGGTGCCGGCCTCGCTGCCGATCAGCAGGAAGCCGAGCAGCATCACGGCCGAGCCGAGCAGCGTGTAGAGGATGAACCGGTTGGCGGCCGGCGCCTTGGCGCCGCTCCCCCAGCGGGCGATCAGGAAGTACATCGGGATCAGCACGATCTCGAAGGCCAGGAAGAAGAGCAGGAGGTCCAGCACCGCGAAGGTGGCGAGCATGCCGACTTCGAGCAGCAGGAACAGCCCGACGAACGCCTGCGCGGACGGGACGTCCTCCCCGGCCGGCAGCCGCTTCTCCGAGTACAGCGCGCAGAGGAAGGTGAGCAGTGCGGTCAGCACGATCAGCGGCAGCGAGACGCCGTCCACCCCGAGGTGGAAGCGCACGTGCAGGGCCGGGATCCAGGACAGGTCGGTGGTGGCCTGCATCCGGGCGGGCTCGTCGTGGTCGAAGCCGGCCGCGAGGGCGACGGTGAGCAGGAACACCGCGCCGGTGACGACGGTGTTCAGCCGCAGGGCCCGCCGGTCGGCCACGGCCCGGTCCGGTCCGAGGACCGGAGCCAGGGTGAGTGCGGCGCCGAGCAGCGGCAGCGCCAGGAGGGCGATGAGGACTGCGTTCATCGGGGGCTCCCAGCAGCGGTCGACGGGGCGGAGGTGGAGAGCAGCGGCACCGGTTACACCGCCACCAGGACGGCCAGCAGGACGACCGCGGCCAGCAGGGCGCTGAGGTAGGTCTGCGCGTTCCCGGTCTGCGCGAGCCGGACGGCCCGGCCGAGCAGGTTGGCGCCCACGCCGCTGCCGCGCACGTAGGTCTCGACGACCTCGCGGTCGAGGAAGCGGACCAGTCCGGCGGCGGCGACGACCGGGCGGACGAACAGCGCGTGGTACAGCCGGTCGACGCCGAAGCCGTGCCGGGCCGGCTCGAACAGCGGGCCGAGCAGGGTGCGCCCGGGGTCGGCGACGATCACCTCGGCGACCGGGGCTCCGCCCTGCCCGGGCACCCTCCCCCAGCCTCCGGCCGGCCGGCCGGTGTCCAGCCGGGCGGTCGCCGAGCGCCAGGCGCCGTACGCGGCGATGACGCCGACCACGGCGAGCCCGGTCGCGGTGACGGCGGTGACGGCGGAGGGCCGCAGCGTGCCGCCGTCCAGCAGCGCGGGCAGCCAGTCCGAGCGCAGGCCGACGATACCGAAGCCCATGGTCGGCACGGCCAGCACCCAGAGCGGCCAGCGCATCGCGGGCGGCTCGGCGCTGGCCGGGTCGGCCTCGTCGGGCTCGGGCGAGTACGGCGCGCCGGCCTCGTGGTCGGCCACGGCCGCGGCCGCGGACCGCTCGGCGGCGGGCGCCGCCGGTACGGCCGCGGCGGCACCGGCCGGGCTGTGGAACGCCACCAGGAACAGCCGGGTCGCGTACGCGGCGGTGAGCAGCGCGGTGAGCCCGGCGGAGATCAGCACGATCCACCCGGCCGCCTGCGGCACCGCCGAGGACGGGCCGAGCCCGTTGGTCAGCGCCTCGCCGTTGGCGGCGTGCTCGGCGGCGGTCAGCACCGCCTCCTTGCTGAAGAAGCCGGAGAACGGCGGCAGCCCGACCAGGGCGACCAGCGCGATGCCCGTCGTCCAGTAGGCGTCCGGCACCCGCTTGCGCAGCCCCGGGATGCGGGACATCGCGGAGATCGAGTTGGTGTGCGCGGCGTGGATCACCACACCGGCGGCCAGGAACAGCAGCGCCTTGAACGCGCCGTGGCTGACCAGGTGGAAGACGGACGCCTCGCGGTCCCCGCTGGCCAGCGCCCCGGCCATGTAGCCGAGCTGGCCGACGGTGGAGTAGGCGAGCACCCGCTTGAGGTCGTCCTGGGCGAGCGCGCAGAGCGCAGAGCCGATCATCGTCACGGCGGCCATCACCGCGAGCACGACCAGCGCCGCGCCCGACAGCAGGAACACCGGCATCAGCCGGGCGACCAGGTAGATGCCGGCCGCGACCATGGTGGCGGCGTGGATCAGCGCGGAGACCGGCGTCGGGCCGGCCATCGCGTCCGGGAGCCAGGTGTGCAGCGGGAACTGCGCGCTCTTGCCCGCCACACCGGCGAGCAGCAGCAGCGCGGTCAGCGTCGGGTGCCCGAGCCGGCCCTCGGTCGCGGCGGCCAGCACGTCCGGGATGCGGAAGCTGCCGGCGTCCGCGCCGAGCAGGAAGATCCCGAACAGGAACGGCACGTCACCGAGCTTGGTGACCAGGAACGCCTTCAGCGAGGCCGAACGGGCGTCCTCGGTCTCCCAGTGGTGGCCGATCAGGAAGTACGAGCACAGGCCCATGACCTCCCAGCCGACCAGCAGCACGATCAGGTCGCCCGAGTAGACCACCAGGAACATCGCCGCGGTGAACAGCGAGACCAGGGCCGCGTACGAGGGGTAGCGCGGGTCCTTGCGGAGGTACGCGGTCGAGTAGACCTGGACGCAGGTGGCGACCAGGCCGACGAGCACGGAGATCAGCGAGCCGAAGCCGTCCAGGTGGAGGGCGAGCGCGATGTCCGGGCCGCCGGTCGGGGTGAGCCGGGTGGCGGCGTCCAGGGTCCGGCCGGTGCCGAGCTGGAGGGCGACCACCAGGGCGAGCACCGCCGAGACGGCGACCGGGACGATCGCCAGCGGCCGGGCCAGCCCGGGCGACTTCTTGCCGACGGCCAGGGTCGCGGCGGCGCCGAGCGCGGGCAGCGCCGGGACGAGTGCGGGCAGGGCGAGGTTCATGCGGTGGCCTGGCCCTTCAGTGCCTCGGCACCGGTCGCGGTCCCGGCCCCGACCGGCGGCTCCTCGACGGCGAGCGCCTCGGCCGGGTCGCCGAGCGCGGTGGCCCGGTCGATGTCCGCGGTGCCCCGGGCCCGGAACAGCAGCAGGACGATGGCGAGCCCCAGCCCGACCTCGGCGGCGGCGACGGTGATGGTGAACAGGGTGAGCGCCTGCCCGGCGTGCAGCGAGTCGCGCAGCCACGCGTCGAAGGCGACCAGGTTGAGGTTGACGGCGTTGAGCATCAGCTCGACGGACATCAGCACCAGGACGGCGTTGCGCCGGGCGAGCACGCCGTACACACCGACGCTGAACAGCAACGCGGCGAGGACGGCGGGGTAGGCGAGGTGCATCAGCTCTCCTCCGTCACGGGCTCGGCAGCCGACGGAGCCGGCTCGGACGCGGACGGCTCCGGCGCGGACGGCTCCGGCGCGGACGGCTCCGGCGCGGACGCGGCGACGGTCCCGTTCGAGCCGACCGGCCGACCCGCGCGCAGCTTGCCCGCCCGGGGCGCCGGCACCCGCCGCCCCGACCCGCGGGACAGCACGATCGCGCCGACCAGCGCCGCCAGCAGCAGCACGGACAGCGCCTCGAAGGGCAGCACCCAGTGCCGGAACAGGCTGGCCCCGGTGACCGCGGTCGAGCCGCCGCCCTGGCCGAGGTCGATCCAGGAGGTCCGGAAGGCGTCGACCACCAGCGTGACCAGCGTCCCGGCCGAGGCCAGCGCCACCACCAGGGCCACCCAGCGGTTCTTGGAGTCGGCGTCCGGCGAGCGCCCGATCGGCGCCTTGGTGAGCATCAGCCCGAACAGCACCAGGACGACCACCGAGCCGAGGTAGATCAGCACCTGCACCCAGGCGATGAACTCGGCCGTGAGCAGTAGGAACTCCACCGCCAGCCCGCCGAGCGCGACCACCAGCCAGAGCGCGGCGTGCACCAGCTGCCTGGTGGTCACGGAGACCACCGCCGAGCCGAGCACCGCTATGCCGACCAGCAGGAAGACGATCTCCTGCCCGGTCGGGGACAGGAAAGAACGGGCGGCCGGGTCCAGGGACCCGGTCGCCGCGAGAAGCGTGGCGGCACCACTCACGCGTCGTCGCCCTTCTTCTCGGTGGCGGCCGCGGCCGCCAGCTTGTCCGCCGCCTTGCGCGCGGTGGCGATCTCCTTGGGTTCCTCGGCCGCCGGGTCCAGCGCCGGCGGCGCGGGGACGGTCCACATCCACTCGCGGAGCTTCTCCCGCTCGTGGGTCAGCTCGTGGATGTCGGTCTCCGCGTACTCGAACTCCGGCGACCAGAACAGCGCGTCGAAGGGGCAGACCTCGATGCAGATCCCGCAGTACATGCAGAGCGAGAAGTCGATGGCGAACCGGTCCAGCACGTTGCGGGTGCGGGCCCGGGCGTTCGGCTCGGCGGCCGGCAGCGTCTCCTTGTGGGAGTCGATGTAGATGCACCAGTCCGGGCACTCGCGCGCGCAGAGCATGCACACCGTGCAGTTCTCCTCCAGCAGCGCGATGACGCCGCGGGAGCGCGGCGGCAGCACCGGCTGCACGTCGGGGTACTGCGCGGTGACGCTCTTCCTCGTCATCGTCCGCAGCGTCACGGCCAGCCCCTTGGCCAGGCCCGCACCGGGAAAACTCATGAGATCGCCACCTTGATGATGCCGGTGAGGGCCAGCTGGACCAGCGCGAGCGGGATCAGCCCCGCCCACGCGAAGCGCATCAGCTGGTCCTCGCGCAGACGCGGGTAGGTGACCCGCAGCCAGATGACCACGAAGGCCAGCGCGAAGGTCTTGAGGATCATCCAGAGCCAGCCGAGCTGGTCGGACATCGGTCCGTGCCAGCCGCCCAGGAAGAGCACCGCGGTCAGCGCGGACACCACCAGGATTCCGACGTACTCGGAGAGCAGGAAGAACGCGAAGCGCAGCCCGGTGTACTCGGTGTACGCGCCGAAGATGATCTCCGAGTCGGCGATCGGCATGTCGAACGGCGGGCGCTGGAGCTCGGCCAGGCCGGCCGTGAAGAAGACGAAGGCCCCGATGATCTGCCAGGGCAGCCAGTACCACTCCCAGGCGTCCACGATCCCGGGCAGCGACAGCGTCCCGGCGGCCATCGCCACCGAGGCCGCCGCCAGCACCATCGGCAGCTCGTACGACATCAGCTGCGCGGCCGTGCGCAGGCCGCCGAGCAGCGAGAACTTGTTCGCCGAGGCCCAGCCGGCCATCAGCTTGCCGATCACGCCGACGCCCATCACGGCCAGCACGAAGAACAGCCCGGCGTCGATCGCCTGGCCGACGAAGCCGTCCGGGCCGACCGGGATCGCCAGCAGCACGAAGAGGTACGGCAGCAGCGAGACGGCGGGCGCCAGCTGGAAGATCCGGCGGTCCGCCCCGGCCGGGACGATGTCCTCCTTCTGGGCGAACTTCACGCCGTCCGCGACGAGCTGCGCCCAGCCGTGGAAGCCACCCGCGTACATCGGGCCGAGCCGGCCCTGCATGTGCGCCATGACCTTGTGCTCGGTCTGGCCGATGACCAGCGGGAAGACCAGGAAGACGACGAGGGTGGCGACGCAGCGCAGCAGCGTGTCGAGCAGGTTCACGTACCGTCTCCGTCCTGGTCGGCCGCCGCGGCCGAGGTGTCGTCCTGCTGCTCGACGGGCTCGACGGGCTCGACCTGCTCGGCCGGCTCAGCGGGCTTCCCGCCCGGCTTCTCTCCCGGTTCCTCTCCCGGCTTCTCTCCCGACGGCTTCTGCTCGTCGTGGGCGGGCACCGGGTTGTGCCAGGGCGCGTCGGAGGACCGCGGCCGTACCGCGGGAGCCGCCGGCTCCTGGGCCGTCTGGCTGACCGACCCGTCGGACACCGATCGGGTCCGCCGCGGCCGGTCCGCCCGCACCGCCGGAGCACCCTCGGCCGCCGGAGCGGCGGCGGGCGTCGCGGAAGCCGCAGGGGCCTCGGGAGCGGTGGAAGCGTCGGGAGCCTCGGGAGCCGCAGGTGTCGCGGGAGCCTCGGCGGCAGCCTGGCTCGCCGATCCCTCCGACACCGACCGGGTCCGCCGCGGCCGGTCCGCCCGCACCGCCGGAGCACCCTCGGCCGCCGGAGCACCCTCGGCCACCGGAGCGGCGGAGGCGGCCGGAGCGGCGCCGGCGGCAGCGGCCCGGGGCGTGCGCGCCGCGCCGGCCGCCCGCGCACCGCGCGCCGGCCGCTCGGCGACCGGCGGCAGGGTGCCCTTGAGCGGCCCCCACTCGTTCGGGTCCGGCACACCGGCCGGCTGCATCTTGCGCCGGGCCGGCCCGCCGCCGTGGTCCGACTCGCCCGGCTCCTTGGCGCCCGGCCAGTCCTTGGCGACCCGGGCCGCGAGGACGAACTCCTTGCGCAGCGGGTGCCCCTCGAAGCCGTCCGGCAGCAGCAGGGTGACCAGGTGGGGGTGCCCGGGGAAGTCGATGCCGAACATCTCGTGGGTCTCGCGCTCGTGCCAGGCGGCACCCGCGTACACCGCGACGGCGGTCGGCAGCGCCGCCCCGTCGCGCGGCAGCCGGGTGCGCAGCGCGAGGTGGCGCACCCCCGGTGCCTCGACGGCGGCGAGGTGCGCGACGACGGAGAAGCCCTCGGCGAGCTCGTCGACGGCGCTCAGCCAGTCGAAGAAGCCCAGGCCCAGGACGTCCCGGGCGTTGGTGAGCGCCTGGATCCAGTGCTCGGCGGGGACGTCGACGGTGATCAGCCCGTACGCCTCGGCGCCGGTCGCCCACTCCCCGACCGACGCCGCGCACTGCTCGGCCGTGAGCCGCTCGACAGTTCGCTCGCTGTACTCGCTCATGACGTTCCCCCGTCACCGGACGGTCCGGCCACCAGCGGGCGCCGCAGCGCGGCCGCGGGCGCGGTGTAGCGGCCCGGCAGGGACTCGGCGGCGATCTTCTCCTGGAGCTTGAGGATGCCCTGGAGCAGCGCCTCCGGCCGCGGCGGGCAGCCGGGCACGTAGACGTCCACCGGGATGATCTGGTCCACGCCCTTGGTGACCGAGTACGAGTCCCAGTACGGCCCGCCGGAGTTGGAGCAGGCGCCGAAGGAGATGACGTACTTCGGCTCGGGCATCTGCTCGTAGAGGCGCTTGACGGCGGGCGCCATCTTGTCGGTGACCGTCCCCGAAACGATCATCAGATCGGCCTGCCGGGGCCCGGGCGCGAACGGGATGACACCCATCCGGATGAAGTCGTGCTTGGCCATGGAGGCGGCGATGAACTCGATCGCGCAGCAGGCCAGCCCGAAGTTGAAGCACCAGAGGCTGTAGCGGCGGCCCCAGTTGAGCACCACCTTGACCGGGTCCGGCGCGAGCCGGGCCAGCGGCCCGATGCCGCGGCGCTCGACGGCGCCGGGGCGCGCGGGGTCCGGCAGGCCGAGCGGCACCGGGCCGTCCTGCGCGCCGTGCGAGTGGGAGTGCGTCACGTCCATTCCAGAACGCCCTTCTTCCAGGCGTACAGCAGCCCGACCGCGAGGAAGCCGATGAACAGGAACATCTCGACCAGCGTTCCGGCGCCGTACCCGGCGGAGGCGAAGACGGTCGCCCACGGGAACAGGTAGATCGCGTCCACCGCGAAGATCACGTACAGGAAGGCGTACACGTAGTAGCGGATCTGGGTGTGCGCCCAGTCCTCGCCCACCGGGTCCACGCCGCATTCGTAGGCGAGGAGTTTCTCGGGCGAGTAGACCACCGGTCGCAGCAGCCGGTTGGCGGTGAACGCCACGGCGACGAAGAGCACCCCGACGACGGCCAGCAGGCCCATCGCGGCGTACGCGTCGAAGTAGCCGCCGCCGACCGCCGGGTCGGCCGCGACGGCAGCCGCGTGCTGCCCCTCCATGCCTTCGCCTCCACCTCGGCCGTGAACCCGCCCTCAGGACAGTTCTACGACGTTTGCTCTCATGGTCCTAACCATGGCCAATGCGTGAGTCTAAGGGGACCGATCCGCTCCACTCGACCCCTGCCCGATCCGCAAGACGGCCGGTGGACGTCCCGGGTGGACCCCGAACGACCGGGACGGGGGTGGGGATAACCCCCGGCCCGGAAGATGTATCACCCCCATGGCACCCACCGCCCCCCGTTCGGGAAGCTTGGTCCAGCCGCACGACGACGAGGGACGGTAGATCCGCATGAAGCCGCTGCACCAGGCCGTGGACGCCATCAAGGAGCAGGACGCCCGGATGGAACGCCCGCCGCTGTACGGCCGCAGGATGTGGCACCAGGTGGGCCGGCTGCTGCTCAACCTGCCGCTCGGCATCTCCGGCTTCGTCCTCGCCGTCACCACGCTCACGGTCGGCCTGGGGCTGTCGATCACCGTGATCGGCCTTCCGCTGCTGGCCGGCGGGCTGACCGTCTCGCGCGCCCTGGGCGCGCTGGGCCGGCAGCGGGCGCGGTCGGCGTACGGCTCCGGGATCGACGAGCCGGAGCCGGTGAAGCCCCGCCGACCGGGGGTGGTCGGCTACACCATCGCCCAGCTCACCGACCTGCTGAACTGGCGCTCGGCGCTCTACAACGTGCTGATGCTGCCCTGGGGCATCCTGAGCTTCACGCTGACCCTGGTCTCGGTGGTCGTGCTCTGGCCGGTGCTGCCCTGGGTGGTCCGCGGGCTCGCCGCCGTCGACCGCATGCTGGTCGAGTCGCTGCTCTTCCCCGGCGCCCTGGCCGAGCGGGTGCGCGAGCTGGAGGACGACCGCGGCACCGTGGTCGACACCGCCGCCGCCGACCTGCGCCGGATCGAGCGCGACCTGCACGACGGCGCCCAGGCCCGGCTGGTCGCGCTGGCGATGGACCTCGGCATGGCCAAGGAGCGGCTGCGCGAGGTGGAGACCGAGGACGACATCGCCGTCGCCACGAAGATGGTCGACAACGCGCACGGCGAGGTGAAGCTGGCCCTCCAGGAGCTGCGCGACCTGGCCCGCGGCATCCACCCGGCGGTGCTCACCGACCGCGGCCTGGACGCCGCGCTCTCCTCGGTCGCCGCCCGCTGCACCGTCCCCGGCGGCGTCCGGGTGAACGTCGACCTGTCCGGCCCGGACGGACAGCCCGAGCGCCCGGACTCGGCGGTCGAGGGCATCGCGTACTTCACCGTCAGCGAGCTGCTGACCAACGTCTCCAAGCACGCCGGCGCCCGCTCCGCCTCGGTCGAGGTGTGGCGCTCGGACGCCCAGCTGATGCTGCTGGTCCAGGACGACGGCAAGGGCGGCGCGGCCCCCTACCCGGGCAGCGGGCTGGCCGGGCTGGCCGAGCGCATCCGCGCGGTGGACGGGGTCTTCCTGGTGGACAGCCCCGACGGCGGCCCGACCACCGTCACCGTCGAGCTGCCCTGGCGCACCCGCACCGCCCGCCGCTGACCCGCCCCCTCACGGCACGGCAGGGCGCCGGGACCCCGTCGGGTGAGGACGGGGCCCGGCGCCGGTTCCGGTACGGCACCCGGTCCGCCGAAACCCTTGCGCGGCGTGCGGCCCGGCGTCCCCGTACCGGGGCTCAGGGCGAGCTCTGGGCTCCTTGCAGCTCGCCCAGGGTGACGTCGGCGGTCTTGCTGCCGCCGTCCCGGGTGTAGGTGACGGTGACCTTGGTGCCCGGGGTGAGCGAGGCGAGCGCGGTGGTGAGCGCGTTCAGCGAGTCGACCGGGGTGTCACCGATCCTGGTGATGACGTCGCCCGCCTGGAGGCCCGCCGAGGCGGCCGCTCCGCCCGGGGTGACCGCCACGACGACCGCGCCGGCCGGCTGGAACTGCTGGTTGAAGCCGGTCCGGGCGGTGATGCCGAGCGCGGCCCGGCCGGAGTTGGTGACCTTGCCCTGCTTGATCAGCTGGTCGGCGATGTTGGTGATGGTGGTCGCCGGGATGGCGAAGCCGATGCCGGGGGCGGAGGCGCCGTTGGACTGCGGTTCGGTCGCGGCGAGCGTGTTGATGCCGATCACCTTGCTGTCCAGGTTCACCAGCGCGCCGCCGCTGTTGCCCGGGTTGATCGCCGCCGAGGTCTGCACCATGTTGCCGATGGTGGCACCCGGCGAGCCGGGGCCCTGGGGCTCGGAGACGGTCCGGCCGGTCGCCGACACGATGCCCTGGGTGACGCTGCTGGAGAGCCCGAGCGGACTGCCCATGGCCAGGGTGATCTGGCCGAGCTGGACCTTGCCCGAATCGCCGAAGGCGGCCGGCCTGAGGCCGCTCGGCGGGTTGTTCAGCCGGATCACCGCGAGGTCGGAGTCGGGGTAGCTGCCGACCAGGCCGGCGTCCAGCGTCGTGGTGCTGTTGGCGAGGGTCACGGTGAAGCTGGTCGCCGAGCCGATCACGTGGGCGTTGGTGACGATGTCGCCCTTGTCGTCGTAGACGATCCCGGAGCCGAGGCTGCTGCCGGTGGTGATCTGCACCACGGAGGGCAGCACGTTGGCGATCACCGTCTGGTAGGCGTCCTGCAGCTGGGTCGCGCCGTTCGACGGGCCGGGCGCCGAGGGGGTCTGCGCGGATCCGGAGGCGGTGGGCGATCCGGTTTCGGCGGCCGAGGACGAGGTGGGCGAGCCGCTGCTGCAGCCGGCCAGCGCCAGCGCGGCGGCCGCCGCGAGCGCGACCACCGCCGACAGCCGCCCGGCCGCCGTCCTCCTCGGCCCGGTCGGCCGCGGCCCGCCCGGCAGGGGGCGGGCGTGTTCCTTGTGACGGCTCACCTGGCTGCCTCCGATTCGTCACCACGCCTGGGGCGCGGGTGTGAGAGCACGGAAATCTTTGTCAGCTTTTCACCACTTTGTCCGAATTGCCTGTTCGGCTCGCCCGGAGAAAGCCGCCCGGATCCGAACACGGGGCGGGCCCTAGGATCGGCACATGACTTGGTTGATCACCGGCGGTGCCGGATACATCGGCGGACACGTCGTCCGACAGCTGCTCGACGCCGGGGAGCGCGTCGCCGTCCTGGACGACCTCAGCACCGGGGACGCCTCCCGGCTGCCCGCCGGCGTCCCCCTGATCGAGGGCTCCACCCTGGACCGCGCCGCCCTGGACGCCGCGATCCGCGAGCACGGCGTCGAGGGCATCCTGCACTTCGCCGCCAAGAAGCAGGTCGGCGAGTCGGTCGAGCAGCCGTTCCTGTACTACCGCGAGAACATGATCGGCCTCCAGACCGTCCTGGAGGCCGCCGCCGAGGGCGGGGTGAAGCGCTTCCTCCTCTCCTCCTCCGCCGCGGTCTACGGCATGCCGGACGTCGACCTGGTCACCGAGTCCACGCCCTGCGCCCCGATGAGCCCGTACGGCGAGACCAAGCTGGCCGGCGAGTGGCTGGTCGCCGCGGCGGGCAAGGCCCACGGCATGTCCACCGTGGCCCTGCGCTACTTCAACGTGGCCGGCGCCGCCTCCCCCGAGCTCTCCGACGCCGGGGTGTTCAACCTGATCCCGATGGTCTTCGAGCGGCTCACCGCCGGCCAGGCCCCGCGGATCTTCGGCGACGACTACGAGACCGCGGACGGCACCTGCGTGCGCGACTTCATCCACGTCTCCGACATCGCCTCGGCCCACGTGGCGGCCGCCAAGCGGATGGCCGCCGACCCGGTCGGCGCGACCTCCCTGGTGCTGAACATCGGCCGCGGCGAGGGCGTCAGCGTCAAGGAGATGCTGGAGGTGATCGGCAAGGTCACCGGCTACGACACCGCCGCCGAGGTGACCCCGCGCCGCCCCGGCGACCCGGCCCGGGTGGTGGCCTCCGCCGACCTGATCCACCGCGAGCTGGGCTGGACCGCCCGTCACGACGTGACGGAGATGGTCTCCTCCGCGTGGGAGGGCTGGTGCGGCCGCCACCCCGGGGCCCGCAAGGCCTGACCGGACGCGGCCGGCCGGGCCCCGAGGCCCCGGCCGGTCGCCACGGCGGTGTCCGCCCCGCGGCTCAGCGGGCGGGCACCGCCGTTCCGTAGAAGGCGTCCAGCGCGTACACGCAGCGGTCCTTGGAGCCGACGAAGACCCGGCCGCCGACCGCCACCGGCGAGCCGGTGAGCTCGCCCTTGGTGCCCAGCTCCCAGCGCAGCTGACCGCTCGCCAGGTCGAGGGTGTGCAGCGAGTGGTCCCGGCTGCCCAGGTGCACCAGGCCGTCGGCCACCGCCGGGGAGCCGACGATCTCGCCGCGGGCGGTGTAGCGCCAGCGCTCCCGGCCGGTGGCCGCCTCGAACGCGTACAGCACCTCGCCGTTGCCGACCAGCACCATGCCGTCCGAGACCACCACCGGGTCGGCGCCCTGGCGGCGTCCGGTGACCCCGCGCCAGCGGTCCAGGCCGGTGGCCGCGTCCAGCGCGTAGACCGTGCCCAGGTAGTCGGCCACGTAGACCGCGTCCGCGTCCAGCGCGGGCGGGGTGAACAGCACCACCGGGGCGTCGAAGCGCCAGCGCTCCGCCCCGCTGGCCGCGTCCAGCGCGTACACCCTGGTGCCGGCCGACACGTACAGCACGCCGCCGCGCTCGACCGGGTGCGAGGGCACGTCCTCGCCGACCGGGAAGGACCAGCGCAGGCCCGCGCCGCGCGGGTCCACGCAGCGCAGCCGCCCGGCGCCGTAGTAGTAGGCGGCGCCGCCCTCCAGGACCGGGCCGGACTGGGGGTTCTCGTAGTCCTGCTGGGCGTCGTCGGCGCGCCACAGCTCGGCGCCGTTGGCGGCCGAGCGGAGCTGGACGCCGCCGCCGCGGATCCCGCAGCAGAGCACCCCGTCGGCGGCGGAGAGCGAGTAGACCCAGCCGTCCAGCGAGGTGCGCCAGCGCTCGGTGCCGTCCGCGGCGTCCACGGTGTACAGGTGCGGGCCGTCCGCGGCGTGCGCCCGGCCGGCGTCCACCGCGAGCGCCCAGGCGACGTCCCGGGTCTTGTAGCGGCGCTCGCCGGAGGCGATGTCCAGCGCGTGCACCTCGAAGCTGGAGACGAAGAGCGTGCCGTCGGCGACGACCGGGGTGCCCCAGACGTCGTTGGACATCCGGAACCGCCAGGGGCGCCAGCGGGCCACCGGAGCGGGCGGCGGGGTGGGGGCCCGGCGGACCCAGTCGGTGGTGGCCGGGGCGGTGTCCGGGCCGGGCTGCTCGTACTCGGCCCGGGGCCCGGGGCCTATCCGCACCGAGGCGCCGGACAGCCGCACCTCGACGGCGCCGCCGGTCGGCGCCCGGTGCTTGTTCGGGGAGGCGATCTTCGCGGTCGGGATCTCGGGGTCCGAGGCCGGGCCCGGACGCGGCACGCTGTGCACCGGCCCGGCCGGCGGCTGCGCGTGCCGCCCCGGGTCGGTGCGCGGGTCGGCCGTCCCGAAGTGCTGGGACGGGACGTGCGCGGGCGGCGCCTGCGGGTGTCCCGTCGCGGGGACGTGCGCGGGCGGCACCGGGGGCGGCTGCGGCGGCTGGGCCGGGCGGGCAGGCGCGGCGACCGGCCGGCGGCCGCGCTTGCGCTCGATCAGCTCCAGCGCGTTGGCCGGCAGCCAGTCCCCGGCCTCGCCGGTGGCGTCGTCGCGGGAGAACAGGTGCGGGGCCAGCTCGGCCTGGATCTGCGCCGGGGTGGGCCGGTGCTCGGGCGCCTGCTGCATGCAGGCCCGGACCAGGTCCATCAGCTCGGGCGGCATGCCGGTCAGGTCCGGCTCCTCGCGCAGCAGCTGGAACACCGTCTCGACCGGGTTGGAGCCCCGGTAGGGCGGGTGCCCGGTGGCGCAGAAGACCATCAGCGAGCCGAGCGAGAAGACGTCGCTGGCGCCGCGGACGTTTCGGCTGTCGCGGGCCTGCTCGGGGGACATGTACGCCGGGGTGCCGACCGCGACGTTGGTCATGGTGAGCCGGGTGCTCGACACGCCGGCCGCGATGCCGAAGTCGATCACCTTCGGGCCGTCCTCGACCACCAGGACGTTGGAGGGCTTCAGGTCGCGGTGGATCAGCCCGGCCGCGTGGATGGACTGGAGGGCCTCCGCGATGCCGGCGACCAGCCAGCGGGTGGCCTCCACCGGCAGCGGGCCGCAGTCCTCGACCAGGTCCTCCAGCGAGGGGGCCGGGATGTACGCGGTGGCCAGCCAGGGCACCCGGGCGTCGGCGTCCGCGTCCACCACGGCCGCCGTGTAGAAGCCGCCGACCGTCTTGGCCGCCGCGATCTCCCGGGCGAAGCGGACCCGGAACAGCTCGTCCTCGGCCAGCTCACCCCGCACGGTCTTGATGGCCACCCGCCGACCCGCCGCGGACCGCGCCAGGTAGACCAGCCCCATCCCACCCGCGCCGAGCCGCCCCAGCACCTCGAAGGGCCCGATCCGCCTCGGATCGTGCGCCGTCAGCTGGTCCACTCCGCTGCCACCTCCCCGTTGTCCGCACCCGCCGCGTGGTGCCGGACCCGATTCTCCAATGCGGTCCCGCGCATATCCAACCTCCCCCCTCCGACCGCCGCCGCCGTCCGCGCCGGGAGAACGGCTGGTTCCGGACGGCTCGGCCCCATCCGGCCGTCGTCACGCTGCGTTACCCGACCACCCCTCAGCGGACTCGCCGTCACGCTGTGAGATCAAAGGCACACGGGGGGGCTTCAAGAGGGGCATCGAAGCCCGGTGAATATCCGTCCGAAGCGGTTCATGCCGCTAAACCAACCCCCCGTGCGGAGTAATAGTCGCATCACCGAATCGCGCCAAGATCGTGCCACGGTAAGCTGACGGCATGACAGGACAAGTTCGCACCGTCGACGGTCGCGTCGCCGGGCGACGCGGACAGGAGACGCGGCAGAAGCTGCTCGATTGCCTCCGCGAGATGCTCAGCACGTCGCCCTATCGGGACGTCAAGGTCATCGACGTCGCCCGTATGGCGGGTACCTCCCCCGCGACCTTCTACCAGTACTTCCCGGATGTCGAGGGCGCTGTCCTCGAAATCGCCGAGGAAATGGCCAAGGACGCCGACCAGCTCAAAGAGCTGGTGGCCGGAAAGTCCTGGGCAGGGAAGTCCGGACCGACCACTTCGGAAGAACTGGTCGACGGATTCCTCGCCTTCTGGCGCAAGAACGACGCCATTCTCCGGGTGGTCACGCTCGGTGCCGCCGAAGGGGACAAGCGGTTCTTCAAGATCCGCATGACGGTCCTCAACGCGGTCGCCAAACCGCTCGCCGAGGCCGTCAAGGAACTCCAGGCGAAGGGTCAGGCCGACAAGTCGCTCGACCCGAACGCCGTGGCCGGGGCCCTGGTCTCGCTGCTGGCATCGGCGGCCGAGCACCAGAAGGCCTTCACCTCCTGGGGCGTCAAGGTCAAGGACCTCAAGCCCAACCTCGCCCCCCTGGTGTACCTGGGCGTCACCGGCAAGAAGGCGCCCAAGTAGGACCGTCCTCCGACCCACCATCCGCTCCGCGCGCAGCCCCGGCCTCCTGTCCGGGGAACGACGGACGGCGGCCGTGTCCTCGGGGGAGGTCCGCCGACGTGCCGTACGCGCGCCAGACATGCCGGTGGGCGGGCCCCCTCGTACGGGG
>NZ_JBHTWX010000086.1:0-38776 GCF_042792155.1 Kitasatospora sp. NPDC056651
GGGCCGGCGCGCACCCGCCGCCGGCCCGGGGCGTGTCCGGCGCGCGCTCAGGCGCCGGCGACGGCGGTGAACTCGGCGGTGTGCACCTGGCCGCCGTGCTTGAAGTCCAGGTAGAGCCGGTACGGGCCGGCGGTCGGGGCGACGGCGTGGAAGGTGATGTCCGGGCCGGGCGCGGTGGTGCCGTCGCCGGGCTCGCCGTTGGGGTGGACGTGCAGGTAGGCGAGGTCCGCGGCACGCAGCGCCACCAGGTGGCCGAAAGCGGCGAGGTAGGGCTGGAGGTCGGCCACCGGGGCGCCGTCACGGGTGACGGTGAAGGTGAGCGGCGCGCCCTGGCCCGCGACCAGCCGCCCGTCCAGGGTGACGGTGTAGCCGTCGACCTCGGCGGTGGCGGCGGGCTCCGGCAGCGGCCGGGCGGCGCTCTCGCCGGGGAGGGTGAGGTCCACGCCGAGGGTGAGCGGGTCGGCGCCGACGGCCTTGAAGTCCGCGTACGCGTGGTAGGCGGCGGGGCCGTCGAACGGGGTCGCCACCCGCCAGGTGCCGTCGGCGCCCAGCTCGGGGTGGACGTGGCGGTAGCCGGAGAGGTCGCCGCGCACCACGATCAGGTGCAGCAGCGCCTCGTGCTGCGGCTCGTAGGCGGTGACGGCCTTGCCGTCGGCGTCGGTGATGCGGAAGGTGAACTCGCCCGTGAGGCCGACGGTCTCCGGCACCAGGGTGAAGCCCTGGGCGGAGGCCGCCAGCCCCTGGGGTGCGCCGTGGTGGCCATGGTGTGCGTGCTGCGCGTGCTGCGCCTCGTGCCCGTCGTGCCCGCTGTGCCCCTGGTCGTTCTGATGCGTGGTCATACCGACAACCATGGCCCGCCCGAAGCGAGTTGTCCACGAGAATACGTCCCGTTCACGATACCCCCCACGGGCATTCCGGGCAGGGCGGACCGGTCGGGACGATTCGAGCGCCGGGCCGGGTGTCACGAGGCCTCAGGCGCCCGCCTCCCGGTGCCGCCACCGCACCGGGTCCACGGCCCCCGCCGCACCCGGCGCGGCCCGGACCGGGGTCCGGTAGTCCTCGGTCGAGAGCACCAGCATCTCGTTCTCCCCGGGCCGGAACTCGTAGGCCACCCGCTCCGTCCGGCTCGGGACCCCGAGGGCGGCCAGCTCCTCGCGCAGCCGGTCCAGCCCCGCGTACCGCGCGCCCGTGTCGTGCGCCACCAGGGGGAAGATCCGCACCTCCCGCCGCGCCACCCGGGCGAGCTCCGCCAGGGCCGCCCGGTGGAACTCCTCGCCGAGCCGGCCGCCGTACGAGAACAGCAGGTGCGAGCTGAGCACCAGGTCGAACGAGTCGTCCGCGAAGGGGAGTTCGGGCAGCGAGCCGGCCACGTAGCGGTGCGGGCGGGCGGCGATGTCGGCCCGGAAGGCGCGGGCGTTGGCGGTCCACTGGCGGACCAGGTCGTCCACGTCCGCGTACCAGGACCAGACGTAGCCCGCGGTCTCCTTCACCAGCACCTCGCGCTTGAAGGAGGTCTCCCGCTCGACCAGCAGGCCCAACTCCTCACGGTGCTCGGCGTACTGGCGGTCGACGGCCACCGCGTCGAGGCCGCGGCGCCCGGCCTCCGCCACGAAGCTCGCCGCGCCGCCCGGGCAGTCCAGCACCCGCTGCGCCAGGTCCCGGTCGTCCAGCGCGAACATCGCCCGGTACTCCGCGAAGGAACGTGCGCTGACCAGCACGGCTCACCCCCTCCCGACGAACGGCATGGTGGTCGGGAGCACCACCAGCGACTGGATGGTGGTGTCCGGCGGCTGCGAGGCCATCAGCACCAGGGCCTCGGTGAAGCGCTCCACCGGGATGGTCGCCTCGACGGCCATCGTCCGGTCCGCCTGCATCGCGGCCGGCTGCGGTCCGCCGTCCACCGGGGCGACGTTGCCGACGTCGATCTGTCCACAGGAGATGCCGTACGGCCGGCCGTCCAGGGCGAGCACCTTGGTGAGGCCGAGGACGGCGTGCTTGGCCGCCGTGTACGCGATGGACTGCGGGCGCGGCACGTACGCCGAAGGGGCGCCGTTGTTGATGATCCGGCCGCCCTGCGGGGTCTGGCTGCTCATCACCCGGAAGGCCTCGCGGGCGCAGAGGAAGCCGCCGGTGACGATGGTGTCCAGCACCCGGTTCCAGTCCTCGAAGGGGGTCTCGGTGATCGGCCGGCGCGGGGCGGCGGCGCCCGCGTTGTTGAACAGCAGGTCCAGCCGGCCGTACCGGTCGAGGACGGTGTCGAAGAGCCGGGCGACCTCCTCCGGGCTGCGGATGTCGGTCGGCACGGGCAGCACCCGTTCGGCGTCGGGCCCGGCCAGGGCCACGGTCTCCTCCAGCGCGTCCTTGCGGCGCCCGGCGACGACCACCGTCCAGCCGGCCGCCAGCAGGGCCAGTGCCGAGGCCCGGCCGAGGCCGCTGCCCCCGCCGGTGACGACCGCCACCCGCCCGTGCGGCGCGGCCGCTCCTCCGGGGCTTCCTCCAGCGGTCACAGTTCCCACTCCTCCCCCTCGTTCAGCCAGATCCGCAGCATCCGCCGGGAGTAGCGCCCGGGTTCGTCGACGAACGGGGAACGCCCGTGCAGCACCCGGCTGTTGCGGATGATCAGCAGGTCCCCGGGGCCCATCGGCAGCCCGAAGGCGATCTCCGGCCGGTAGAGCACCTCGTCCAGCACACCCAGCGCCTCCCACTGATGGTCCGTCAATTCGGGGCCGCCACGGTCGGGGGACGACCGGACGGTGCGGGTCTGGTAGTAGCAGCCGATCGTCCCGTCCTTGCGGTCGTAGAGGATCGGGGTGACCACCACCTGCGGGCCGGCCCGGCCGCTGCGGTCGAAGGTCCATTCCTCACGGAGCGTGCCCAGCGCGTCCGGCCGCTCCCGCTCGATCAGGTCGTGCACGTGCCGGGCGCTCGCCAGCTTGGTCAACCCGCCCCCGTCGAATGCGGGTTGGAGGCAGAGCAGGACCAGCAGGTCGCAGGTGTCACAGTGGAAGCCGAGTTCGGTGTTGCCGTCGCCGTCCTGGTCCCGCAGCACCGAGGTGAGGTCACCGCGCCCGTTCTGCGGGACGACCCGGCCGAAGTCCCGCAGCAGGAAGGAGAGCACCTCGGTGATCTCCCGCTCGGGGTGGGACGGATCCACCAGGCCGCTCACATGGGTGATGCCGACCGAGCCGGCGGCGTCCCGGACGAACTCCCGCAGCCGGGCCCGCACCCCCTCGGCCGCGCCCCACCGCCCGGCCCGCGCGTCGGCCCAGAGCAGCCGCCGCTCCCGCTCCGCCAGCCGGAACGACCACAGCTCCCGCCGGGCCTCCAACTCCAGGCTGCTCCAGCCGATTTCGGTCACCGCATCCATGTCCTCTCCTCCCTACCGGCCGCCGGCCCCGACGGCCTTCGCCCACAACTCCAGTCCCTCGTCGATCTGTCCGGCCGTGACGACCAGCGCGGGGATCATCCGGACCACGTTGACGTGGATCCCGCACAGCAACAGCAGCAGTCCGTGCTCGGCCGCCGCCTGCTGGACGCGCCGGGCCGCCTCCGGGTCCGGGGTGCCGTCCGGACGGCAGAACTCGCTCGCGGCCATCAGCCCGAGCCCGCGGACGTCGGCGATCCCGGGCGCCCCGGCGGCGACCTCCCTGAGTCCGGCCAGCAGCCGGGCCCCCTGCTCGGCCGCGTTCTCGACCAGCCGCTCCTCGCGCAGCACCTCCAGGGTCGCCAGGGCGGCGGCGCAGGCCACCGGGTTGCCGCCGTAGGTGCCGCCCTGCGAGCCGGGCCAGGCGCGCGCCATCAGCTCGGCGGGCGCGGCGATCGCGGACAGCGGGAAGCCGCTGGCCAGGCCCTTGGCGGTGATCAGCACATCGGGCCGCACCCCCGCCTCGTACTGGTGGGCCCAGAACCGGCCGGTGCGGCCGAAGCCGCTCTGCACCTCGTCCACCACCAGCAGGATGCCGTGCCGGTCGGCCCGCTCGCGCAGCCCCGCCAGGAAGCCGGCCGGGGCCGGCACGTAGCCGCCCTCGCCGAGCACCGGCTCGACGAACATGGCGGCCGTCTCGACGGGCGCGGAGACCGTGGCGAGGACCTCGTCCAGTCCGCGCAGGGCGTGCGCCACCGCCTCCTCCTCGGACAGACCGAGCCGGAAGGCCGCCGGGAAGGGCGCCACCGCGACCCCGGGCATCATCGGGCCGACGCCCGCCCGGAACCGGGTGCCGGCCGTGGTGAGCGAGGCCGCGCCCATGGTGCGGCCGTGGAAGGAGCCCTCGAAGACGATCACGTTCTGCCGTCCGGTCGCCTGCCGGGCGAGCCTCAGCGCGGCCTCCACCGCCTCGGTGCCGGCGGTGGCGTAGAACAGCGAGTCCAGGCCGGGCGGCAGCACCTCGCCGAGCCGCTCGGTGAGGGTGAGGAGCTGGTCGTGCAACACGGTGGTGTACTGCCCGTGGATGAGCCGGCCGGCCTGTTCGCGGACGGCCTCGACCACCTTCGGGTGGCAGTGACCGGTGCTGGTCACCCCCACGCCGGAGGTGAAGTCGAGGTACCGGCGGCCGTCGGCGTCGTAGAGGTGGAGGCCTTCGCCACGCACGGCGACGACCGGGGTGGCCTGCTTGAGCACCGGGGAGAGCTGGGACACGGAGCCTGCCTTCACGGGTTGGTCCTGCCTTCACGGGTTGGTGGGTTCGGGCCGGCGGGCGGCAGGTAGCCGGCCCCGGCGGCCCAGGTGAGCGCGGCCGACCACCAGCGGGGGGTCGGCGCGGCGAAGCGCACCCCCAGCCGGTCGAGCACCCCGGTGGTGTACGTGCTGTCCACCAGGACGCGCCGCTCCTCCTGCGCCGCCCAGGCGGCGGCCACCCGGGCGGCCGTCGGGTGGCGCCGCTCGGCCCGGGCGAGGGCGGCCGCGAAGCCCTCCTCGTCGGTGAGCCGTACGGGGTGGCCATGCCCGGCCAGCCACCCCACCAGCTCGTCGTGCGGGACGGCGTGCGGCGACTCCACGTGGTACGCGCCGGGCGCGGCGTACGGGTCGAGGGCGATCGCGGCGATCCCGGCGGCCACCGTGTCCACGTGGGAGAACGCGAAGGCGGTGTCCGGCCGGCTCGGCGCGGCGCCGGCCAGCAGGTAGCCGCGGATCAGCTGGTAGATCCGGTTGTCGCCGGCGTTAGCCTGGAACGCGCCGGTCCGGCTGTGCGCCGCGATGTGGCCGCTGCGGTGCAGGTAGGCGGTGTGGCCGCGGACGGCCCAGGCCCGGACGGCCTGCTCGGCCCGGTACTTGGTCCGCTCGTACGGGGTGCGGAAGTGCTGGCCGATCTCCAGGTCCGCCTCGCTGAAGCGGCGCGGCGGGCCGTCCACACCACCGGAGACAGCGAGCGTGGAGACGTGGTGGACCCGGGCGTCCGGGGCGTGCTCCCCGACCCAGTCGAGCAGCCGACGCACCGCCGTGTGGTTGGTGCGCTCCAGTTCGTCGGGCGAGGCCACCAGCCGGACGTCCGCCGCCGCGTGCACCACCAGCCGGGCGCCCCGGGCGAGGTCCAGCCCGGCCGGGGAGAGGCCGAGGCCGTCCCGGTCGATGTCCCCGGCGAGCGCCCGGACGGGGCGGACCGCACCGGCGGCACCGCTGCCGAGCCGTCGCAGCGCCTGGGCGTCGTCGGTGGCCCGGACCAGGCAGGTGACCTCGGCGCCGCGCCGCAGGAAGGCCTCCAGCAGGTGCCGGCCGAGGTAGCCGGTGGCTCCGGTGAGCAGCACCCGGGCGGGTTCGCGCACCGTCGCCCGGGCGGTCGGGGCCGTCGGGGCGACGCCGGCGTGCAGCAGGTGCCCCGAGGTGGACAGCGACGCCCGGACCGGCCGCACGGCCTTCGGCGCACCGGCCTCCGCCGCCACGGCCCGGGCGAACCGCCCGGTGATCCGCTCGGCGGCGTCGTCCGCCGGCCCCGGCCGGCCGTACACCAGGTCGGCCACCAGCCGCCGTTCCACCACCCTTGCGGTGAGCCGGAGTTCGTACAGCGGGTCGCCCCCGGCGCAGCGGGCCACCCCGGCCTGCTCGGCGGCGACGGTCCAGTCCAGCGCGGGCTCCTCGGGCAGCCGGAAGGTGCCGAGGAAGTTGAAGCCGACGGCGGGCCGTTCGCCGGGTGCGTCCATCGGCCGGACGGACGCCTCGCGCAGCCGCCGCGCCACCGTGTCCGGGGTGTCCCCGGCGTCCAGTTCGACGTGTTTGGCGGCGGTGAACCAGCCGACGGTGTCCAGGAACTCACCCGCGTCGCCGGCCGTGTCCCGGCCGTGGGTCTCGACCTCCACGGCGAGCCGGGGGCGGCCGCCGCCGGAGGTGACGGCGCTGTCGGAGGTGACGGCGCCGCCGGCGGTGACGGCGCTGTCGGAGGTGACGGCGCTCTCGGCGGCGACGGCCTCGGCGAAGGCGGCCAGCAGGACGGCCTCCAGCCCGGCCCCGGCGCCGTGCCGGGCGATCAGCCGGGCGGTGGGCTCCGGGTCGAGCGCCCAGCTGAGCGCGGCGGGCCGTTGGGCCGACGGTTCCTCGACGGAGGCCTCCACCGGGACGGTCCCGCCCGGCGGCGTCACCGCCGCCGCCCAGGCGTAGAAGTCCGCCGTCGGCGGCAGGTCGGCCGGCTTGTGGTCGAGCACCGCCCGGTAGGCGTGCGCCAGGTCGTCCAGCAGGATCCGCCAGGACAGCCCGTCGACCACCAGGTGGTGTGCGATCAGCGCGAGCCGGTCGTCGGTGCCGGGCGGGCCCGAGAAGAGGTGGACCCGGAGCAGCCGGGCGGCCGACGGGTCGAGGCTGCGGTGGAGTTCGGTGCAGACCCCGGCGACGGTCTCCGCGATCTCTCCGGCCGCGCGCGGGATCCGGGAGTGGGAGACGGGATCGAGGGCGGTCACCGGCCGGGGCTCCCCGCAACCCTCCGGGGAGATCGGGCGGCGCAGCGCCGGGTGCCGTTCCAGCACGGCCGAGACGGCCGCCGAGAGCGCCCGCGGGTCGACGGTGGCGCCGCAGCGCAGCAGCACCGACTGGTTCCAGTGCCGCACCTCCCGGAGCGGCAGCTGTCGGTACAACCACCGCTGTGCCGGGGCAAGTTGACCGCAGCCGGAGCCGCCGCGCGGAGCCGGCACGGTGGGCACGGCCGGGACGGCGGCCGCCGCCAGGCCCTCCGCTGTCGGGTGCCGGTAGAAGTCCTCGTAGGCGACCCGCAGGCCCGAACGCCGCAGGAGGGCGATGGTGCGCATGGCGAGGATGGAGTCCCCGCCGAGGCTCAGCACGTCGGTGCGCGGCCCGACCGCGGGCAGGCCGAGCGCGGCCGCCCAGAACCGGGCGATCTCCCCGGCCGGGCCCGCCCCGGCGGTGCCGCCCGACTCGGCCCGGGCCTCGACCAGTTCGGCCGCCAGCTCGGCCAGCCGCTGCCGGTCGAGCTTGCCGTTCGGCCCGACCGGGAACCGCGGCAGCACCAGGATCGGCTGCGGCACGGAGTAGCCGGGCAGCCGGTCCCGCAGGTACGCCGCCAGTCCCCCGACCCCGCCGGACGAGTCCACCAGCCGTACCACGCCGATCAGTTGGTTGCCGAGCGCGTCCGCCCGCAGCAGCGCCGCCGAGCGGACCACCTCCGGGTGGCCGTCCATGGCCCGCTCGACCTCGGCGAGGTCCACCCGGTAGCCGCGGACCTTCACCTGGCGGTCCACCCGGCCCAGGAAGACCAGGTTCCCGTCCGCCCGCTTCCGGCACAGGTCGCCGGTGCGGTAGACCAGCCGGCCGTCACGGCGGACGAAGCCGCGGGCGGTCTCGGCCGGCCGGCCGAAGTACCCGGGGGTCACTCCCCGGCCGCCGATGAGCAGTTCGCCCACCTCGCCGTCCGGCACCGCCCGGCCCTCGCCGTCCACCACTGTCAGCAGCACCTCGCCGATCCCGGTGCCGATCGGTACGGTCGCCTCCTCGGCGGGCAGTTGGCGGGCGGAGGTGACCGGCAGGCAGGTGGCGCCGACGGTGGTCTCGGTCGGGCCGTAGTGGTTGACCAGGCGTGCGGTGGTGCCGCCGTCGAGCAGGGCGGCGGCGAGCGGGCGCGGCAGCGGCTCGCCGCCGAGCAGCACGGTGCCCAGCGGCGGGGAACCGGCCGGGCGGCCCTCCAGCAGGGCGGTCAGGTGCGAGGGGGTGGTCTTCAGTACGTCCACCCGGGCGCGGCGCAGCGAGGCCCAGAAGGCCTCCGGGTCGCGCACCTCGTGGTCCGGGACGAGGTGCACCGAGCCGCCGGTGGCCAGGGCGAGCAGCCAGGCGGTGTGGCCGAGGTCGGCGGCCAGGGTGGTGACGTGCGCGGCGCACGGCGCGTCGGCCTCGGTGAGGTCGAGCCGTCCGGCCAGCGCGCGGGCGTAGTGCACGGCGTTGGCGTGGGTGACGGCCACCGCTTTGGGTTCGCCGCTCGATCCGGAGGTGAAGGAGAGGTACGCGAGGTCCTCGCCCCGTACCTCGGTCTCCACCGTCGGCAGGGCCGGCGGCGCCGACCGGTCCGGCAGTACCGGCAGTACCGGCTGGTCCGGCAGCGCGGCGAGGTCGACCCGCTCTCCGCCGAGGCCCTCCTCGGTGGCCAGCACCCGGGCCACCCCGACGGCGGCCAGCCGCCGGGCCAGGTCGGCCGCCGACCAGTCCGGGTCGGCCAGCACGGCCGCGGCGCCCGAGCGGAGCACCCCGTACAGCAGCACCAGCATCCGGGCGTCCCGGGGCCCGACCAGGGCGACCCGGTCTCCCCGGCCGGTGCCGGCGGCGGCCAGCCGGGCGGCGATCCGGGCGGCCGCCGCGTCGACCGTGCGGTAGTCGAAGGTGCGGACGCCGTCACCCAGGGCGGGCCGGTCGGGGTGGGTCCGGGCGAGGTGCGCGAGCAGTTCGGGCAGCGAGCGGGCACCGCGATCGGGGTCCACCTCATGAGCGGGGTCCACCGAGGGCGCGGCGTCGGCACCGCGGTCGGGGTCGGGGTCGGGAGCGAGGTCGAGGTCGAGGTCGGTCGAGGTGGCGGCGTCGGGCTCGTGAGCGGGGTCCACCGAGGCGGCGGCGTCGGCCGGTTCGGCGGACGGTGTGCACCGGAGGTGCCGGGTCGCGGAGGTCACGCCGCCCCGCCCCTCCTCCGGCCCGCCCGGACGGGCCCGGCGGCCACCCCGGGGTCGCCCGCCAGGTAGCCGTCCAGGCCCGCCCACGCGGGCAGCCGCCCGCCCAACTCCCAGGCCAGCATGCGGTGCAGGCCGTCGACGTGGATCAGGCCCGAGCGGACCTCCAGGTCTCCGTAGTCGGAGTGGTCGATCGGGGCGGTGCTGAGGAAGACGGGCGTGAAGGGGGCCTCCCCCAGCAGCCGCAGCTTCGCCGCGCAGACCGGGTTGGCGACGGCCCAGGCGGCCCCGCCGGCGCGGATCCGCCCGGCCGCCTCGGCGACCGTCAGCCCGGAGCGCGGCACCAGTTCGAGTTCGCCGCCCTCGCTGAGGTGCCAGGGCAGCACGACGCCCAGGACGTCCGCCCGGGTGAGCCGGATCCGCCACCAGCCGCCGGGGATGCGGTCGGCGCGTTCCAGGCTCTCCTCGCCGTACGGGTTGCTGTTCGCCTCGTGGTCCCGCTCCACCGGGTGGTCCCGCAGGTAGGCGTCGTGGACCTCGGGGTAGGCGACGGCGGTGACGATCTCCACGCAGTGCTCCTCAGACGGTTCCGGTGTGCTCGGTTCCGGTGCCCTCGGCGCCGGCGTGCCCTGCCTCGGCGTACTCCGCGCCGGAGTACCCGGCGGTGGCATACGCGGTGCCGACGTACTCGGTGAAGTGCCGCTCCGCGAACAGCTCCGGCCACTGGCCGTCGGCCAGGTCCAGTTCGCGGGCCCGGGCGAGCATCTCCCGCCAGTACGGCTTCACCGGGCGCCAGCGCGCCCCCACCTGGCAGTACGAGGCGTCGACGAAGTACCGGGGCCGGCCCGGCCCCTCGGGCGCCGGTCTGCGGGTGTGGAACAGCGCCGAGTTGAGCAGCACCGTCGAGCCGGGCGGCAGCCGGTCGATGAGCACCTCGCCGGGCAGTTCCGCGGTGCCGTGGTGGGCGAAGGCGGTCTTGCCGACGACGCTCAGGTGCGAGCCGGGCAGCACGGCCAGGCCGCCGACCTTCTCGTCCAGTCCGCCGAGGTAGTGCAGCGCGTGGACCATCAGCAGCGACGGGTCGGAGCGGTCGTTCGGCTCGCAGTCGTGGTGCCAGGGCTTGCCCGGGACGCCGGGGTCCTGGCGGTCGCTGTGCAGGTGGTGGAAGACGAAGTCCGGCCCGAGCAGGCGGGTCAGGGCGCGCATCAGCGGCGGGTGGGTGAGGAGTTGACCGTGGGCGGGCAGTTCCAGTTCCAGCAGTGGTGGCGGTCCGTGGCGTGACGGGTCGGCGCACGCGGCGATCGACCGGGCGCGCAGGCCCTCGTCGACCCACCGGTCGACCTCGGGGGCGAGCCGTTCGCGCAGCGCCTCCGGCAGCAGGCCGGGCAGGACGAGGTACCCGGACTCCAGGAACTGACGGCGGTGCTCGGTGTCGAGGGCCTCACGCCCTCCGGGGAACATCGTCACCGACCCGATCCCCTCCTTCCGTTCGTCTGGGCACACGAGGGGACTCGGCGCGGCGGGTCCTGTCGCCGTGGGGTTCGGCACAGCGGGTCCTGACGCCACGGGATTCGGCACTGCGGGTCCTGGCGCCGTGGGGGCTTGGCGCCACAGGGGGTGGCACGAGCAAGGAGGCACACGGGGGTCATCCAGACCTCGGGTGGCGGCGGAGCGTCCGTCACAGGCGCTGCGGCCGCCACGGCTGAATCGCGATCACCACGAAGAGACATGCGTTGATCACGCAAGGTAGTCCGTCCCAGGAGTATGACCCTGCCCTCGCGTCCACGACAAGGCCATGCCAACTCGTGGACACCTTCCCGCCACCATGCGGTTCAGCTCCGGCCACCAGTCGACTTCCGCCCCACCGGAAACAACGGGCCGCTCCCGTCCCGGTGATTCGCCGCAGGAACAGCGGATGCGGCACAGTGAGGTCATGAGTGCGGGAACCAGGAGCCACCGAACGACCGGGCCGGCCAGGCGCCGTCCGGTCCAGCAGCGCAGCCAGGAGCGGTACGGCCGCATCCTGGACGCCTGCGCCGGACTGCTGGACGAGGTCGGGGCGACCGCGCTCACCACCAAGGAGGTCGCCCAGCGCGCCCAGGTGCCGATCGGCACCCTGTACCAGTTCTTCGCCGGCAAGGAGGACCTGCTGGCGGCGCTCGCCACCCGCAACCTCGACCACTACCTCCAGCGCCTGGACGCCCGGCTGGCCGCCTCCGCACCGGTCGGCCCCGCCCTGTTCACCGACCTCGCCGTGGAGGAGTTCGTGGCGATGAAGCGCGCGGTGCCGGGCTTCGGCCAGGTGGACTTCGGCCTGGCCGGCGGCCCGGTCGTCCCCCGGGGCGTCCGGGACGACCGGCACCTGCTGGACGCGGGCGTGGACAACAACACCGCCGTCGCCCTGCGGCTCCAGGCGCTCGGCGGCGAACTGTTCCGCTCCGGCGACCCGGCGGCCACCACGCTGACCCTGCGGGTGGCCCTGGAGGCGGCCGACGCGGTGCTCAAACTGGCCTTCCGGGAGGCCCCGGACGGCGATCCGGCGCTGATCGCCGAGTGCAAGCGGCTGGTGAGCGGCTACCTCGCGCAACAGCCGTCCGCCCACTGACGCCCACTGACGCCCCGGGCCGGCCGCCCCGCGCGCCCCACCCGCCCGAGGCGTTGCGAGCCCGGCGCACCCGCAGCACAGTGGATAGCGGGAACGGCCGTGGAGGCGGCCGGCACGCACGACCGGAGGAGCAGACCATGCACGCAGCGGTAGGCGACCAGCTCCACATCCACAGCAGGTCGGTGGGCATGGTGGACCAGAAGGGCGAGATCGTCGAGGTGCGCGGCACCGACGGCCAGCCGCCCTACGTGGTCCGCTTCGAGGACGGCCACGAAGGCCTGATCTACCCCGGCCCCGACTGCAACGTCGAACAGCGCCAGGCGGAACGCTGACGGACACCCCCGCCGCCCCGCGTCGCAGGCACGCGCGGCGGTGAGGAGCGGTGTCCGCCCCCACCACCCCGCTGCCCGGGGCCCTCGCCGGGCTCGCGCCACTGCTGGACCACTACGGGTACCTCGCGGTGGCGCTGCTCGTGCTGCTGGACAACTGCGGCATCCCCGTGCCCGGCCAGACCATCCTGGTGCTGGCCTCGGTGTACGCCGGCACCGGGCACCTGGACGTCGCCGCCGTACTGCTGATCGCGGCCGGCGCCGCCGCGCTCGGCAACACCCTCGGCTACCTGATCGGCCGCACCGGCGGACGCGCCTTCGTCCACCGCTGGGGCCGCTACGTCCTGCTCACCCCGGCCCGGATGGAGCGCGCGGACGGCTTCTTCGCCCGGCACGGCGGCAAGGTGGTCACGGTCGCCCGCTTCGTGGACGGACTGCGCCAGTACAACGGGATCATCGCCGGGACGACGGAGATGCCCTGGCGCCGGTTCCTGCCGTACAACCTGCTCGGCGCGGTGCTGTGGACGGCGGTCTGGGGCACCTTCGGCTACGTCGCCGGAGCCAACATCGGCACGGTGTACCACACGGCGCTGCGCTACCAGGTCTGGTTCGCGATCGGGCTGGGGGCGCTGGTCGCGGCCTTCCTGCTGCGCCAGGTGCTGCGCTACCGGCGCCGGCGCCGCACGGACACCGACGCCGCCGGGGGGCCCGACTAGGCCCTGTCCGGCCCTAGCGCAGCGGGAACACCTCGAACGGCACCGCGAAGCGCGTCCCCAGCCGGCTGCCCGCGCTCCTGCCGAAGCCCTCCAGGAACTCCCGCGGCTGCGCCATCGCCCCGCCCAGCCCGGCCAGGTACGCCCTGTGCTCCGCCAGCGAGGCGACGCCGCGCTCGAAGTGCCCGGTGGTGTCCACCGCGTGCCCGGCCTCCGGCGAGGCCACCGCCCAGATCTGCCGGACGCCGTTCCACGGCTCGTGGCCCTCGGCGAGCAGTTCGCGGAACACCCAGCGGTTCCCGGCGTCCCGGACGCCGTCCAGGGTGGCCCGGCCGACCGCGATGTGGTCGGCCTGGTTGAGCAGCACCCCGCCGTAGGTGTCCCGGAAGTTGCTGGTGATCACGATGTCCGGCCGGTGTCTGCGCACCGCCCGGGCGATGTCCCGGCGCAGCGGCAGCCCGTACTCCAGCACGCCGTCCGGGTGGCCGAGGAACTCCACGGTGTCCACGCCGACCACCCGCGCCGAGGCGATCTGCTCGGCCTCGCGCAGCGGGCCGCACTCCTCGGGGGCCAGCGAGTCGATGCCCGCCTCGCCGCTGGTGACCATCACGTAGACGACCGTCTTGCCCTGGGAGGTCCAGCGGGCGACGGCCGCGGCCCCGCCGTACTCCATGTCGTCGGGGTGGGCGACGACCACCAGCGCGGTCCGCCAGTCCTCGTCCACGGGCTCGAAGGGCGCGGGGGCCTGCTCACTGGTCATGCTGCTCGTTCCTCTCGGTGCGGCTCACGGACGTCCTGACGCCCGCCGGACACGGGTACCCGCCCCGGCCTCGCGGCGGGAACCCCCGGTGCGCCGACGGCGTCCGAACGATCATGACCCGCACCCGGCTCGCTTTCCTGTACGCCGCACTCGGCCTGATCATCCCGGAGACCGTCGTCCTGCTCTGGCTCGGCTCCGCCGCGGTCCTCGCGAGCGGCGGGCTCGGTCCCGACGACCGTGGCGAGCCGGCCTCGGGACACCCCGTGCTCTGGGGCGCGCTCACGCTCGCCGCGGCGATCACGCTCAACGTGCTGGCGGTCCGTCAGGTGTCGCGGATGGGCATGCCCGGCGAGCGCGTCGGCCTGCGCAGGGCCGCGCTCACGGGCACGGCGCTGGTGCAACTCGGGGTGATCGCCGTCGGCGCCCGGATGGAGAGCGCCCTCATCGCCGCCGGCCCGGCCCTCGTCCTGGTCGCCGTCGCACCGCTGGCCGCGCGGCTCGCCTCTGACGCACGCGTCAGGGGTTAGCGTCCGGGCGGCCCGGACGCCGCATCCCCGCCCCGCCGGTCCGCTGCGCGGCCTCTCCTGGCCCCGACACCTTCGCCCCCGTCGTCCACGCCCGCCTGGCCGCCCTGAACGCTGAGATCGCCCGGCTCACCGCCCTGCGCGACAGGCTCGCCCACCACATCGGGACGGGCGGCGCGGAGGTTCCGGCGGGAGGCTGACGGAGAAACCCGCCCGGGACCTCGCGACGGGGGTGCGCGAGGTCCCGGGCGAGCGGAACGGGGGTGTCAGGCCGCGTCGGCGGCGAGGCCGGGCTGTGCCGGGGCGTCGGCGGACTCCGGGTGGGGCCAGCGGATCCGGGTGGCGCACAGGGAGACGACGGCCGCCGAGGCGGCGACGGCGACCATGCCCCAGAGCAGGCTGGTGGCTCCGGCGATGAAGCCGATCACGGCGGGGCCGGCCAGCAGGCCGGTGGTGCCCATGGCGGCGACCAGGGAGAGCGCGTCGGCGCCCTGCCGGGCGGCGGCGACGTAGACGCACGGGGTCACCGCCGCCACGCCGAGGCCGACGCAGGCGAAGCCGAGCAGGGTCGGGACGACACCTCCGACCGCCAGGGCGAGGGCGAGTCCGAGGCCGGCCAGCAGGCTGCCGGTGCGCACGATCCGCCCGTCGCCGAAGCGGGTGCGCCAGCCGTCCGCGAAGATCCGGGCGCAGACCATCATCACCGAGACCACCGCGATGCCCATCGGCGCCAGCCCGGCGTCGGCGTGCACGTAGTCCTTGAGGTAGAGCGCCGACCAGTCGTTCATGGCGCCCTCGGTGACGGTGCCGAAGACCATCGCCAGACCCATCCAGAGGGTCGCGACGGTCGGCAGCACGAAGCCCCGGCGCCGCTTCCCCTCCTCCGGTTCGGCGTCCTCCGGTGCGGCGGCGGCCTCGGCCGGGCCGTCCGCCAGCAGCGCCGGCCGGGCGGCCACGACCAGCACCGCGAGCAGGGCGGCGGCCAGCCCGAAGTGCACCGCCAGGGTGCCGGTGAGGGAGGTGACGCCCGAGGCCAGCAGCGCGGCGAACAGCGATCCGGCGCTGAAGGTGGCGTGCAGCCGGGACATCGTGGTCCGCTCGAAGCGGGCCTCCAGCGCCGCGCCCTGGGCGTTCATCGCGACGTTCAGGGCGCCGACCGCGGCACCGTCGAGGAACAGCACCAGCAGCGTCAACGGGTAGTTCGGCACCACCGACAGCGCGAGCAGGATCACGCCGAGGACGAGCGCGGAGAGCACCGAGAGCAGGCGGGAGCCGAGCCGCCGCATCAGCACCGCGACCAGGGGGAAGGACACCGCCGCGCCGATTCCGCAGGTCATCAGCAGCAGCCCGATCTGGGCCTCGCCCAGGTCGAGCCGCGCCTTGAGCGCGGGCACCCGGGAGACCCAGGTCGCGTACTGGAATCCGAGGACGAAGAACAGTGCGCCGATGGCCACTTGGGACCGGCGGAAGTCGTCGCGAACGGGGGACATCGGTATCAGCCCACTTCGGCTCTGGGGTGCGGCCCGGTGACCGGGCCGGTGGAGTGCGGCAGCGCCCGGACCGGGACGGGGTCCAGCGGCATCGCCATGTAGACCGCCCGGGTGCCGTAGCTCTCGGGCAGCTCGATCTCGGGCCGGGCCCGGTAGCCCAACGGGGTCCACAGCACGTGCGAACCGCGGACGGCGACCAGCGAGGCGGTCCGGTAGCCGGCCGTCCGGGCGGTGTCCTCCAGGTGCCGCAGCATCCGCTGGGACAGGCCCCGGCCGCGCAGGTCCTCGGCGATCACCAGGTCGTGCGCGTGCATGTTGGTAGGCCGTTCCCCGGCGCCGTCGCGGTCCTCGCTGCGGCTGAGGTCCGGGCAGGCGAACAGCGGGTACGGGAGGGCGAGCAGGTAGCCGCCGAGGCCGCCCTCGTGCTCCAGGACGAAGCAGGTGTCCGGCGAGGCGGCGTGCCGGGAGCGGAGCGCCTCGCGGCCCTCGGACAGGCCGCTGGCGGCGTAGGCGCGCTCCTCCAGCGCGACCACGCCGTCCCAGTCCTCCTCCCGGAGCAGCCGGATGCGCAGGCCGGCCGGGGCCGCGGCCGGAAGGTCCGTCAGGGTGCTGGTGTCGGTCATGCGGTGCCTCCGTGGTGGCCCGGGCCACCGCTGCCACCGATGCAGGTGTACGGCAGCGGCGCGAAGCCGTTGAACCCGCGGGTGGCGTAGGCCGTGGCGTACGCGCCGCAGGAGTGGATCCAGACCGGGTCGCCGGAGCCGACCGCGCGCGGGACGCGCACCAGGCCGCCCTCCTGGGCGTACGCGTCGTCGCTGTCGCAGGTCGGGCCGGCCACCACGGCGTTGACGAACTGGCCGCCGGGGTGGGTGGGGAACTCCAGCCGGTACTGCAACTGGTCCATCTCGTACAGGCCGTTGAACTTGCCGCAGCTCAGGTAGAGCCAGCTCTCCCGGGTGCCGTCGAGACGGCCGCGCGAGGTGAGCCGGGCGACCTGCGCGCGGATCGCGCCGTGGTCGGCGACCAGGTGGCGCCCGGGCTCCAGCAGGAACTCCAGCGGCCCGGCGTTGACGGCGCGCAGCCGCTCCATGCCCTCGCGGATGACCGTGAACATCTTGTCCAGCGGCGGGTCGAGCGGGCGCCCGTGCCGGTCGAGGACGCCGAGGGCGGGCAGGCCGCCGCCGAGGTTGATCCGGGTCGGCGTGATGCCGCGCCAGTTGAGCGCCTCCAGCACGGCGGCCAGCGAGTCGATCGCGCCGCCCCAGGCCTCGGCGGTCATCTGCTGGGAGCCGACGTGCACCGACAGGCCGGACGGGACGAGCCCGGCGGCACGGGCTTCGTCGAGCACCCGCAGCGCGTCCTCGGGCGAGCAGCCGAACTTGTGGCTCAGGCCCCACAGCGCGCCCTCGCCGGTGGTCGCGACGCGGCAGAACACCCGTGCGCCGGGGGCGTGTTCGGCGATCGCCGCGACGTCCTCCAGGCTGTCGGTGGCGAAGTCCCGCACGCCCAGCCGGTGGGCCTCGGCGATGTTGCGGTCGGACTTGATGGTGTTGCCGTAGTGGATCAGCTCGGGGGCGACGCCCGTGCGCAGCGCCTGGGCGATCTCCTGGGGGCCGGCCGCGTCGAAGCCGGAGCCGAGTGCGGCGAGGTGGTCCAGCACCTCGTCCACCGGGCAGGCCTTCATCGCGAACCGGACGGCCACACCGGGCAGTTCGGCGCACAGCGCGGCGTACTGGCGGCCGATGCCGTCGAGGTCGTAGATGATCCGGTCGTCGGTGGCGGCGGCGAGGGCGGCGCGCAGCGCGGCGCGGTCGCGCTCGTCGGGGTGGAACGTCCCGGACGGCGGCGGCGTGTCGGTGTGGACCGCGGAGACGGCCGGGATGCGGTGCGCGGTCCGGGCCGCGGTCCCGCCGGCGGTCCGTCCGGCGGTCTTGACCGCGGCCTGCTTGGCAGGCTGCTTGGCGGCCCGTGCGGCGGTCTGTCCGGTCTGGCTGGTCTGGCCCGTCTGGCTGGTCTGGCTGGTCTGGCTGGTCTGGCGTATCACGCGGCTCTCCCCGTACGGCGGCGCGGCGGCCGGTCGACGGGGGTGGTCCTGCTCGCCCGCACCAGCGGGCCCCACGCGTCGATCAGTGCCGCGAAGTCCTCGATGTCCGCCTGCGCCTCGTCGAGCAGGCGCGCCCGCAGGGGCGCCAGGTGGTCGGCGAACCGGGCGTACTTCCCGCCGAGCTTCCGGTAGCAGCGGTCGAGTTCGGCGAGCCGGCGGTGGTTCTCCGCGCGGTCCGTCGCGGCGCTGCGACGGGCGGAGTCGGCGATCGCCTCGGGGCGGACGTGGTGGAACTCGTCCAGCAGGGCGCCGCCGGCGGCCTCCATCTCGGAGTAGACCGGATAGAGGTAGAGCATGGAGAGCAGGAACTTGGCGTAGCGCAGCTGGTAGGCGGTGAAACCGGCGTCGGTGCGCCGGTCCGGGGTGTGGTAGTTGACGATGTGGCGGTTGTGGGTGACGCCCGGCAGGGTCGCGTCACGCACCAGGTGGTGCAGGAAGTAGTCGCTGCCGATGGTGTCGGTGGCGGGCGGCAGCGGCACCCGCTCGTACACCTCGCGGTCGAGGCCGATGTTGCACATGTCGATGCGCCAGATGTCGGGCAGGTCGAGCACGGCGCGGTCGGTGGTGAACGGCTCGGTGCCGCCGCCGGTGAAGGAGTCGGCGACCAGTTCGCGCTTCTCCTCCTCGCTCGCGCCGGTGTCCGCCCAGAGCGCGACCACGTCGTGGTAGACCTCGGGGTCGAGCTCACGGATCTCGCCGAGGTCGACGGAGAGTTCGCCGACGAACGAGGCGCCGACCAGGGCCACGGTCTTGTCCGCGTGCACCGGGTCCAGGCTGTTCTCGGTGACGGCGGCGGCCGCGTCGACGGCCTTCAGCCCGAGCGTGGCCAGCTCGTGCTCGATCGGGAACACCGGTTCGCCGTCGAGCAGTTGGTAGCGGCTGTCGGAGTCACGGCGGTGCACCGAGTCGCAGCCGAGCGCGGCGGCCAGCAGGAACGCCCGGTTGGTGCAGGCGCCGTAGGAGACGGCGTCGGGCAGCATCAGGTCCATCAGGCGGTCCGGGCGGGCCGCGCCGGAGCGCTCGACCACCTCGCGCAGGAAGGCCCGTTGGGCGTCCTCGTCCAGGTGGTGGACGACCACGCCCTCGGCGGCCGGCAGGGCGGCGAGGGCCTCGGCGTGCCGGGCGCGGGTCGCACGGTCGGCGGAGTCCAGCATCAGCAGGTGCACCCGGACGCCGAACCGCCGTGCGGCGTAGGCGGCTTCGGCTCCGATCGCGGTGACGGTGCCGGCGCACTCGCGGTTGGTGGGCAGGGTCAGACAGACGTCGCGCATTCCCGCTCCCCCGTGGCGTCCCGCCGGTCCGTCTCCGGCTCCTCGAACGGCTTGCCGGTCCACGACCGCAGGCCGAGCAGCTTCTCCCCCAGCTCGGTGAGTTCGGCGGTGCCGTAGCGCAGCGCCTCGGGCCGGTCGGCGTCGCCGACCAGGGTGCGGTTCCAGTCCGGGGTGGCGAGCGTGCGCCAGGACTCCACCCGGGAGCGGCGCAGCTTCTCGGACTCCTCCAGCGCGGGCATCATCGACAGGTACTGCACCGCGCGCACGCCGTTCTCGGAGGTGTTGCGCTCCACGCCGTGGGCGAGCAGGCCGTTCCAGATCAGCAGGTCGCCCGCCGCCAACTCGGGCCGCACGACCGGGAACTCCTCGCGGTCGACGTCCGGGCGGATCGGGTCGCGGTCGGCCGGCTGGGCGGCCTGCCAGGCGTTGAAGCGGTGGAACAGCTCCGGGTCGCACTGGAAGCCGCCGCGGTCGGGGGCGGTGTCGTTGAGCGCGATGATGCCCTGGACGCGCTGCGGCAGTATGCCCTGGGTGGTGTCGACGTCCCAGTGCAGCTCGATGTCGAAGCCGCGGTCGGTGGGCTCGATCAGCGCGCGGTCGCGGTTGCGGACGTTCGGCGGGTTGAGGTTGAGCCGGTCGAGGGTGACCCAGAGCTCCTCGCAGTCCCACACGTCCACGAAGGCGTCGTAGACGCGCTGCGACTGCCGGCTGTCCCAGAGGAGTTGGTGGTGGTAGGCCTCGACGAAGCCGTAGATGTGCAGGTGCCGGTCGAGTTCGTCGCGGTACTCGCGCTCCTGGTACCAGTCCTCGGGGCGGTCCGGCGACAGGCCCTGGAACTCCCAGGCGAAGTCGAGCATTCGGCGCGCGGCCTCGGCCGGGATCGCCTGCTTGACCACCACGTAGCCGTAGGCCTGCCAGAACGCGTAGTCCTCCTCGGAGAGGACGCGCAGCGGGTGCTTCTTGCGGATTTCGCGCAGTGCGGTCCGGGCGAGGTAGCTCTCGGTGTCGGCGCTGAAGTAGGGGCGTTCCGACGCGGCCCGGTACAGGTAATCCCCGGCGGGTGCGTCGGGGTGTTCGGCAGGGCTCGGCATGGGCAGTCACTCCGTGGTTCGTGGTCGACGCGGTGGTTCGTCACGCGCTCGTGCGGGCACGGCGAGTCGACGGCCGGTCACCGGCCGCTACAGGGATTCGGGTGCGGCCCGGAAGTCCGTCCGCATGCGCTCCTTCTCGCTCCGGCCGGCGGGCGCGGAAACGGCGCACGTCAGGGGGCCAACTCGCCCGCCCGACAAGGGCCATCACCCCGCATCAGCCTTTGCCGAACCGCGCCCCCCATACGTTGGACTAGACCAACTAATGGTGTCAACCCTTTCCAGCGGGTTACCGATTGGGAAATCAACGCAGCTCACAACGCCAATCGACGTTCTCTTTATGTTTCGGAGACTGACATAAGCGGGGGTATGTTTCCGGAATTGACATAATCCCGGAACGGTGAACCGCTCCCGCCCGCCGTACGTTGGGCCTATGGCACGAGAGCTGACGGCTCCCCCCTGGCTGACCGAGGGCCTGCGGCCCCGGGCCGCGCCGATCCCCTGGGCCGCGGTCGTCCGCGCCTCCGTCGCGCTCGCCGCCCCGCTCGCGGTGGGCACCGCCACCGGCCGGCCCGGCTACGGCGCGCTGGTGTCGATGGGCGCGCTGTCCGGCGTCATCGGGGACACCGCGGACGCCTACCGGATGCGGGTGTTCACCATCGCCGTCCCCCAACTGTTCGGCGCCCTCGGGATGCTGTGCGGCACCCTGGTCTTCGGCACCGGCTGGACGGCGGTGGCCACGGTCACCGCCCTCGCGCTGGTCTCCGGCATGATCTCCTCGATCGGCGCGGTCGCCTCCGTCTCCGGACTGCTCCTGCTGCTCAACGCGGTGGTCGGGGCCGGTCTGCCGCTGCCCTCCCCCTGGTGGCTGCCACCCGCCCTGCTGCTGCTCGGCGGCCTGGTGGTCCTCGCCCTGACCCTGCTCGCCTGGCCGCTGCGCGTGGGCGTCCCCGAACGGGCCGTGGTCGCCGGCACCTACCGGTCGGTCGCGGGACTGCTGGAGGCCGCCGGCACCCCCGAGTACGACGCCCGCCGCCGCGAGCTCACCCAGTCGCTCAACCACTCCTACGACCTGCTGCTCGCCCGCCGGGCCCGCCGGCACGGCCGCTCGCCCACCCTGGCGCGGCTGCTCGCCCAGCTCAACGCGGCGGTCCCGGTGGTCGAGGCGACGGCGGCGGCCCACCTGCGCCCGCCCGAGTACGGCCCGCTGCCCGCCGAGCACCCGGCCGCCGTCCGCGCGCTCGCCGACGCCGTCGAACAGGGCCGCACCGGCGCGCCCCCGCCGCTCGACCTGCCGGTCCCCGCCGGCCCGTCCACCCGCGCGCTGGTCCAGGCGATCGAACACGCCGCCACCGTCGCGTACGAGGCCGAGCCCGATCCGTACGCCACCGCCGACCGGCTCGGCCGCCCCGCCGCCATCGAGGTCCGGGCCCGGCAGGCGGCCCGGGCGCTGCTGCTGTCCGGCACGTCCTGGCGGTACGGGCTGCGGCTGGCCCTGTGCATCGGGCTGGCGCAGGTGCTGGTCTCGGCGATCGCGGTGCCCCGCTCCTACTGGGTGGCGCTGACCGTGACCTTCGTGATGAAGCCCGACTTCGGCTCGGTGTTCTCCCGCGCGGTGCTGCGCGCGCTCGGCACCGCCGCCGGGCTGCTGATCGCCATGCCGGTGCTCGCCGAGGTGCCGCACGGCTGGTGGGACGTCCCGGTGATGGCGGCGCTGGCCACCCTGATCCCCGCGCTGTCCGCCAAGGGCTACGCCTTCCAGACCGCGGCCATCACCCCGGTGATCCTGCTGCTCTCCGACCTGCTCAACCACCAGGGCTTCCACCTGGTGCTGCCCCGGCTCTACGACTCGCTGATCGGCTGCGGCATCTCGCTGCTGGCCGGGTACCTGCTGTGGCCGGAATCCTGGCGCACCCGGATCCTGGACCGCCTCGCCGACGCCGTCCAGGACACCGCCTCGTACGTGTCGCTGGCCTTCACCACCGCGCCCGGACGGGACGAACCCGCCCGCGCCCGGTACCGCCGTCGGCTCTACCGGGACCTGTCCACCGTGCGCAGCGAGTTCCAGCGCGCCCTCACCGAGCCGCCGCCGGTCGGCGCCCGGGCCCAGGCCTGGTGGCCGGTGGTGATCGCGGTCGAGCGGATCGTGGACGCCACCACCGCCACCCGGGTGCGGATCGAGCACGGGGCGCCGGTGCCGACCCCCGCCGAGGTCGCCGTCGTCACCCGGGAGCTCGCCGATCTGGCCGAGGCGCTGCGCACCGGTGAGCCGCTGCCGCAGGCGGCGCCGGACGTCCTGGCGCCGCACTGTGCGCTGGCCCGGCTGCACCACGAGGTGCACGCGGCCCGGGCGGTGGCGGCCCCGGCGCCCTGAGCCCCTCGACCCCGGCTCTCGGCCCCGGCTCTCGACCCCGGCTCTCGACGACGCTCTCGGCGCCGCCCGCCGCCCGTCGGCCGGTCCCTCAGTCCTGGATCCGCCGCCAGGGCCGCTCGGCCTCCAGCGCGAAGGCCAGCTCCAGCAGCAGCCGCTCCTGCCCGTGCGCGGCCGACAGGTGCACCCCGACCGGCAGTCCGCCGGGCGCCGAGCCCGTCGGCAGCGCGAGGCCCGGGCCCCCGGTCACGTTGTTGACCGGGGTGAAGGCGACGTAGCGGGCCAGCCGGTCCAGCAGCTCGTCGAAGTCCACGTTCGGGCTCAGGTGCCCGATCGGCGGGGTGGTGTGGGCGAGCACCGGGGAGAGGATCGCGTCGTGGCGGTGGAAGATCCGCGCGTACACGTCCTCGGCCCGGCGCAGCCGTCGCAGTACACCGGGCGTCCGTACGAACTCGGCCTGGAAGCGGCGGCGCAGCCCGGTGGTCAGGCCGTCCAGCCTCCCGGGCCGGAAGCCCGGGTCGAGCAGCAGCCGGCCGGTGGCCGCGATGGCCCAGGCGATGTACCCCCAGTAGGTGAGGAAGTCGCGGGAGAACTCCTCGCCGAACGGCAGCGTGGTGGGCTCGACCCGGTGGCCCATCGCCTCCAGCCGGGCGGCGGTCTCCTCGACCACCTGCCGGGTCGGCCCGTCCGTCTTGGCGACCGGGGAATCCACCACCAGGCCGATCCGCAGCCGCCGCTTCCCCGGCCCCTCGACCAGGCCGAGCGGCGGCAGCCCGGGACTGCCGCGGTGCCGCTCGGCGGCGGCGAGGAAGGCGGCGGTGTCGCGCACCGAGCGGGTCAGCACGCCGTCGGTGACCAGGTCGATCGGCAGCCTGCCGCTCTGCGCGTTGACCACCAGCCGGCCCCGGGTGGGCTTGAGCCCGACCAGGCCGCAACAGGCCGCCGGGATGCGGATCGAGCCGCCGCCGTCGTTGGCGTGGGCGATCGGCACCACGCCGGAGGCCACCAGGGCCGCCGCACCGCCCGAGGAGGCGCCGGGCGAGTGCGAGGGCTTCCACGGGTTGCGCACCGGCCTGGCGGTGGCGAACTCGGTGGAGGCGTTGAGCCCGAACTCGGGCAGCCTGGTCTTGCCGAGCACCGCCAGGCCGGTGGCGAGGAACTGGTCGGCGAAGGGCGCGTTGCGGCGGGCCGGGCGGGCGCGGTAGGACTCGCTGCCCATGGCGGTCGGCAGGCCGCGCAGGTCCACGTTGTCCTTGAGGTAGCTCGGCACGCCCCACAGCGGTCCGCCGATGCCCTCCCGGCTGATCCGCGGTCTGTCGTACGAAGCGTGGGCGACGGGCAGCAGCGCGGCGTCCACCCGCGCGGCCCGGTCGACGGCGGCGGCGACCAGCTCCCGGGGGTTGACCTCACCCGCCCGGACGAGCGCGGCCAGCGCCACCGCGTCGTGGGCTCCCAGGGCGTCGTCGGCGAACGCGTGGACCCGCTCGTCGGTCATCCGAACTCCCCACTCCCTGCCGGGCGTTCCACCGCCCGGCGATCGCACCGGCCGGTCGTACCTGCCCACTTCTACCGACCGGTAATCTCACCCGGTCCAGAGTGCGGGGCCCGCCCGCCGGCGCCCGTCCGCCCGGGGCCCGCCGCGACCGCGAACGCTCCGTCACCTCTCGATGGGCGCACGGCCGTTGTTCCCGCGCCCCCGCGTCCACACCGTCCGCCGGTCCGCGATCGTTTCGCCGTACGCGGCCGGGAAAGATCACGTCTCGTTCGCGGACCGCCCCGGTCCTCCCACCCGAACCAAGGTGACGCCCGTGCCCGCCCCCTTCTCCCCGACCACCCGGTTCACCGCGGCCACCGCCCCCGGCGCCCTCCCCCTGCTCGGCCACGCCGCCGCGCTGCTGTACCGCCCGCACGCCTTCGTCGCCGGCCTGCCCGCCCACGGCGACCTCGTCCGGCTGCGGCTCGGCCCGCTGCGCGCGTACGTGGTCTGCCACCCCGAGCTGGTCCGCCGGCTGCTCACCGACGACCGTGCCTTCGACAAGGGCGGGCCCCTGCTCGACAAGGCCCGCGAGGTCTTCGGCAACGGCCTCGCCACCTGCCCGGCCGCCGACCACCGGCGCCAGCGCCGCATGCTGCAACCCGCCTTCCACCGCGACCGGCTGCCCGGCTACGCCGCGCTGATGGCCGAGGAGATCGCCGACGCCACCGCGCCCTGGCACCACGGCGACGTGATCGACGTCCCCGCCGCGATGTACCGCCTGACCACCGCCGTCACCGCCCGCTGCCTGTTCGCCGCGCACGAGCGGGCCGGCTCGCTGCCCGTGCGCGAGATCATGGACGCCGTCACCCGAGGCGTCGGCCGGCGCGTGCTGCTGCCGCTGCCCGGCACCGACCGCCTCCCCACCCCCGGCAACCTCCGCTTCCGGCGCGCCCGGCGGGACCTCCGGGAGATCACCGGGCGGCTGATCGCCGACTACCGCGCCACCGGCGCCGACCACCGGGACCTGCTCTCCACGCTGCTGGACGCGCGCGACGAGGACGGGCGCGGCCTGTCCGACGCCGAGGTCCACGAACAGGTCGTCACCTTCCTGCTGGCCGGCACGGAGACCACCGCGGCCACGCTCTCCTGGGCCTGGACGCTGCTCGCCGCCAACCCGGCCGTCCGCGAACGGCTGCACGCCGAACTCGACACCGTGCTGGACGGCCGCCCCGCCCGCCACGAGGACCTGCCCGCCCTGCCGCTCACCGCGCGGATCGTCAGCGAGACCCTGCGGCTCTACCCGCCGCCGTGGATCCTCAGCCGCACCGCCACCGCCGACACCGAACTCGGCGGCCACCGCGTCCCGGCGGGCACCACCCTGCTGTACAGCCCGTACCTGCTGCACCGCCGGGCCGACCTGTTCCCCCGCCCCCACCGCTTCGACCCCGACCGCTGGCTCACCACCGCCCGGCCCTCCCCCGGCACGTACGCGCCCTTCGGCCTCGGCGCCCGCCGCTGCATCGGGGACGCCTTCGGCACCACCGAGGCCGTCCTCGCCGTCGCCACCGTCGCCGCCCGCTGGACCATCGCCCCCGCCCCCGGCCGTCCCGTCCGCCCCACCCGCGGCCCCTCGCTGTCCCCCCGGCCCTTCACCGCGACCCTGGCCCGCCGGATCCGCTGACCGGACTCCGGCCAGGCCCCGGCGGGGCTCCGGCCGGCCGGCGGCGGGGCTCCGGCCGGCCGGCGGCGGGGCTCCGGCCGGCCGGCGGCAACCGGGCTTCGGTACTGTCCCCGCGTGGCCGGCCGTACGGGCGCCGGCCGGACCCACGCCACTCGACCGGGACGCCACCAGACCATGAACGCTCGAACTCCCGCAGGGCCGCCGACCGGGCCGCTCCACACCCTCCTGACGTATCCGCGCCGCTCACCGCTGACCTTCGGCTACGTCCTCCTGCTCCTGATCGGGAACGTCTGGGTCAAGAACCTGCTCACCGCCGACCGGGCGGACGCCCTCCGCGACCACATCAGCACCAACCTCGACAACCTGCACGACCACCCGGTCACCGCCCTGTTCGGCAGCGCGCTGCTCTACGACGGCACCCTCACCGAGATCCTCACCACCGGCTTCGGCGGCACCCTGATCACCCTGGGCCTCGGCGTCTGCTGCTGCCTCGCCTGGACGGAACGCCGCTTCGGCAGCCTGCGCGCGGCCGCCGTCTTCCTCGGCGGGCACGTCCTCGCCACCCTGGTCACCGCCGTGGTCATCCTGCTCGCCCTGCGCCAGGGCTGGTACCCGCAGAGCGTGCGCCAGGCCTCGGACTACGGCATCAGCTACGGCGCCCAGACCGTGCTCGCCCTCGCCACCCTCGCCCTGCCCCGCTGGGCGAGGGTGCCCTGGGTCGCCTTCGTGGTCGGCTGGCCGCTGTCCGGCGGCGGCGAATGGCCCGGCCCGATCCCGGAGTTCACCACGGTCGGCCACCTCCTCGCCGCCGCCCTCGGCTTCGCCCTGGCCGCCGCCGTGGCCGTCACCGGCTCACGCCGCCGACGGGCCGGGGCCCGCGGCGAGCGCGTCAGCGAGGCGGTCGACGGTCCGCCGCGATCACGGTGAGCAGCCGCTCGATGTTCTCCAGCCGGCGCCGCAGGTCCTCGATGTCACGGCGGGAGGCGTTCTGCTCGCTCTCCTTGAGCTCGACCAGCAGCTGACCGTCCGGCTCCAGCCGGGCGCGGGCCACCTCGTCGACGCCGTCGCCGCTCTGCACCCGGATGGCGTGCTCCAGCTCGGACGGCCGCAGCGCCAGCCCGCGCAGCGCGCCGGGCACCAGCACGCCGTCCTTCACCACGGTGGTGGCGCCGCCCTCCAGGATCCGGGCGGCCTTCGGGTCGCGGGCGAGCCAGCGGGTGATGCCGGCGTTCACCACGACCAGGGTGGCCGCCCCGATCGCGCCGCCGAGCAGGCTGTTGTCATTGCCGATGATCGCGTTCTGGACCACGTTCGACAGGAGGAAGATGACCACCATGTCGAAGGTGTTCAGCCCGGCCAGTCCGCGCTTCCCGGCGAGCCGGAACAGGACCAGGATCAGGACGTAGACGGCGATCGTGCGGAGGATCTTCTCCACGATCGGAATCTGGACGGCCATCAGGTCGTGCCACACTGCCCCGCTCCTCCCGCCTCGACTGCAAGGAACGGGGCAGAGGCTACGCCACGGTCACCGCTTCGGCCTACCGCGCCGGGCCGCCGGCTTCGGCTTCTGTCCGCCTGCCTTCGCACCTCCGGACTTGGCGCCCTTCGCCCCGCCGGCCTTCGCGCCTCCGGCCTTCTGCCCGGCCGGCTTCTGCCCGCCGCCCCGCTGCTGCTGCGGCTTGCGCGGGCCGGCCGCCCCCTTCTTCGGCTGCGCCTCGGGCGCCGCCTGCCCGGCCCCGCGCCCGCGCGAACTGTTGACCGTACGGCCGCGGACGATCCCGATGAACTCCTCCACCAGGTCGGTGGTCCGCTCCTGCGGCCAGGACAGCGCCACCTGGGACTGCGGCGCCTCCACCACCGGCCGGTAGGTGAGGTCCCGGCGGTGGTGGAGCCGGGCCAGCGACTGCGGCACCAGGAGCACGCCGACGTTCGCCGCCACCAGCTCGACCGCGTCCGCCGTGGTGTCCGGGCGCGCGACGGCGGGGCGCCCGGGCAGGGTGTCGGCGGTGAAGCCGAGGGTGTCGTCGAGCGGGTGGAAGACCACCTCGTCGGCGAGGTCATCCAGCGTGGCCTCCTCGGCGGCGGCCAGCCAGTGGTCCTTGGGGAAGACCACCACGGTCGTCTCGGCGTAGAGCGGGATCGCGCTCAGCGCGTCCTTGTCGACCGGCAGCCGGACCAGCCCGGCGTCCGCGCCGCCCTCGCGCAGAGTGCGCTCGCCGTCGCCGACCGGGACCGCGAGGAGCTCCAGCGGTACGTCGGGGAGCCGCTCGCTCCAGACCCGGACCCATTTGCCGGGGGTCACGCCCGGGACGTACACGAGCCGGAAGGACGGGTTCACCTGCATGTCTGTCACAGGGCAAGGCTACCGACCGTGACCGGAAGCGCCCGCGCACTCCCTTACCCTTGTCACCATGACATCGCTCAAGCAGAAGACCAGCCAGACCATGAAGCCGGCCACGGCGGCCAAGAAGCTGGGGATCTACCTCGACGCCGCGCCGACCGACTTCCAGGAGGGCGTGGTCTCCCGCGAGGAGCTCAGCGCACTTCAGGCCGAGCCGCCGCAGTGGCTCCAGGACCTGCGGAAGGACGGCCCGCACCCGCGCCCGGTCGTCGCCGCGAAGCTCGGCATCTCGATCTCCGGCCTGGCCCGCGGCGGCGTGACCGAGGCGCTCACCAGCGAGCAGATCGAGGCGATCAAGGCCGAGAACCCGCTCTGGCTCCAGCACGAGCGCGCCAACCAGGTGGACGTGCGCAAGGAGACCGCCCGGATCAAGGAGAAGCACGAGAAGGAGGCCGCCGAGAAGGCCGCCAAGGAGGCGAAGGCCGCCCAGGCCCGCTGACCCTCCCCGCCGTCCGGCACCCCGGCGCTCCCCCGCGCCGTCTGCCGGGCCCTCGCGCGACGACGGTGCCGGCGGCCGGTCCGACGGTCGCCGGCCCCGGCGTTCCACCCGGGGCCCGCCCCCCGGGGGGGGCCGGCCGGGCCGTCGCGGCGTACCGGCCGGGCCGCCGTGGCGTATTGACCGGGCCGCCGGCCACTCCGAATAATCGGCGGGATCGGGGCACCTCCGGACAGGTGCCGTCGTGGCCAGTGCCACACCGCAGGACACCGCACCGGGGGAGCGACCAGTGACCGAGCAGCCGCAGCACGCCGAAGCCACCGAACTCACTCTCCTCGCCGACGAGTTCTTCGCCGCCGAGAACGCCCACAACCCGTTCGACGCGACCCTCGGCGGGGTCGAGGGCTACGCCCACCTGGTGCCCGACCCGTCCCGCGCGGCCGCCGACCGCCACCGCGAGGCGCTGCGGGGCTTCGCCGCCCGGCTGGCCGCGATCCCGGAGCAGGCGCTGGCCGGCGAGGACTGGATCACCCACCGGGTGCTCGCCCGGTTGATCGACAACGGCATCGGCCGGATCACCCACGGGCTGGACGACTTCGGCGTCTCGGCGACCATCGCCTCCCCGCAGAACGAGGCCTTCAGCGCGCTCGTCATGACCTCGGTCGACCAGGAGGGCGCCGACGCCTACCTGGAGCGGCTGGCCGCCCTGCCCGACTACTTCGACGCCGCCCTGCGCCGCGTCCTGGACACGGCCGCCGAGGGCCGCCGTCCACTGCGCAGCGGGGTCGACGCCGCCGTCGCCCAGCTGGACGCCCAGCTGGCCACCGCCCTCGCCGAGGACAAGCTGCTGCGGCCGCTGGCCGGCCGCCCGGAGTCCGAGCGCGCCCTGGCGGTCGTGCGCGACGCCGTCCGCCCCGCGGTGGCCCGCTTCCGGGACGGGCTGGCCCAGCGGCTGGCGCCGGACGCCCGGCCGGACGACAAGCCCGGGGTCTGCCACGTGCCGAACGGCGCCGAGGGCTACGCGGACGCGGTCGCCCGCTTCACCCGTCCCGGGCTGACCCCCGAGGAGGTGCACCGGATCGGCCTGGAGGCCGTCGCGGCGCTGCGCGAGGAGTTCGCCGAACTGGGCGGCAAGGTGCTCGGCATCACCGACCCGTCGGCCGTGCTGACCGCGCTGCGCGAGGACCCGTCGCTGCGCTTCACCAGCGCGGCCGAGATCGTCGCCCTGGTGGACGGCGCGCTGGAGCGGGCCCGCCGCGCCGCCCCGGACTGGTTCCGCCCGTACCCGATCGCCGACTGCGTGACCAGGGAGATCGACCCGATCGAGGCGGCGAACGCGCCGCTGGCCTACTACCAGCCGCCGGGCCCGGGCGGGCTGCCGGGCACCCACTGGATCAACACGCTGAACCCGGAGACCCGGTTCAGCTACGAGTACGAGGCGATCGCCTTCCACGAGAGCGTGCCCGGCCACCACCTCCAGATCGCCGTCGCGCAGACCCTGCACCACCTGCCCCGGTTCCGGCGGAACCCGAGCGGCCAGCTGACCGCCCACGTCGAGGGCTGGGGCCTGTACACCGAGCGGCTCGCGGACGAGATGGGGCTGTACGGTTCGGAGCTGTCCCGGTTCGGCATGCTCTCGCTGGACGCGATGCGGGCCGTCCGACTCGTGGTGGACACCGGGATGCACCACCACGGCTGGTCCCGGCAGCGGGCGCTGGCCTTCATGCGGGCCAACACCGCCACCACCGAGGCCAACGTCCGCAACGAGATCGACCGTTACATCGCCTGGCCGGGCCAGGCCACCTCGTACCTGATCGGCCGTCGGGAGATCGTGCGGCACCGCGAGCGGGCCCAGGCGGCGCTCGGCGCCCGGTTCGACGTCCGGGAGTTCCACCACCAGCTGATCGGGCACGGCAGCCTGCCGCTGGGGGTCCTGGAGGACCTGGTGACGGACTGGATCGCGGAGCAGCGGCAGCTCTGAGGCCCTCCGGCCGGGGCTCAGGGGCGGTCCGGTCCCGGCGGCGGGATCCAGCGACGTTGCGGAAACGGTTCCGCACGCCCGGTCAAGGCTTCCCCCGCCGCGACGTGGCGTCACTCCTTCGGCCCTGTCCACACGGTAGTGTCCGCTGGCGCGGTCCCGGCACGCCCGGTGTCCGCCGCTCACGCACACCCCGATGGAGGAACCCGTGCCGGCTCCCGCCCGCCGCGCCCTGGCCACGGCCGCGGCCGTCCTGTTCGCCGCCGCGGCCGCAGGCTGCTCGTCCGGTGGCGGCCACGCCGCCAAGGGGGCCGGGCACAGCTCCGCCCCGGCCGCCGCGGGCGACGCCGCCGCGGCCGCCGCCGCGGCCGCCGCGATCGTCACCGGCCCCGGCCCGAAAAGCGGTTACGACGTGCAGCCGCAGCCCGCACCGGGCAGCTGCCACTACCGCTACACCGCCGACAAGCAGCCGCTGCCCGACCCGAACTGCACCCCGGGCGCGATCAGCCCGGCGGTCAGCCAGGACAACATCAAGGACACCATCTGCAAGCCGGGCGGCTACACCTCGACCATCCGGCCCCCGGTGAACATCACCGGCAAGGAGAAGACCGAGAACGCCAAGTCCTACGGCTACACCGGCCCGATGGGCGACGCCGAGTACGACCACCTGATCAGCCTCCAGCTCGGCGGCGACCCCAACGACCCGCGCAACCTGTGGGTCCAGCCGCCGTCCCCCGGCCACGTCCCCGGCAAGGGGCCGAACAACCCCAAGGACTCGGTGGAGACCCACCTGCACACCGCGATCTGCAAGGGCCAGGTCACCCTCACCGCCGCCCAGCAGGCCATCGCCACCGACTGGACGACCGCCGAGGCCAAGCTCGGCATCCGTTCCGGCTCCGGCGCCGGCGCCGCCCCCACCACCGAGGCCGACGCCGACGGGGACTGACGCCGACGGGGACTGACGGACGATCACCATCCGGCGTACGCATCACTGTCGAACTACCCGAGCCCGCCCCCCCATCGCTCCGGCCCCGGCCCGTTCCCCGCTACCGTGACGGGACACGCGAGCGGGCGGGAACCGGGGGGACGGGGCACAGTGACGCGGCCGGACGTCAAGGGCCTGGGCAGAGAAACCGCCGACCTGCGGCTCGGGGCGGTGTTCACCCTGCTGACGGTGGTGATCGACGGCTACCTAATGTCCCGGATCTGGCGGTGGGCCGGCGAGCAGACACCCGGGGAGCACCACGCCGCGGTGGTGCAGACGGTGTCACTCCTCGGCTTCCTCGCGTTCACGATGCTGCTCGGCGTGGCCGTCGCGGGCAGCCGGTCCACCCCGCAACGCCGCTGGCGCTACGCGATGTTCGCTCCGCTGCTCGGCCAACTGCTGGTCCCGGCGGCCCTGCTCGTCTACCTGCTCCTCAACCCGCCGAGTTTCTCCATCCCTTGGTAGGCCGCCCGCCCCTTCGCTTCCGAACCGTCTCCCGGTACGGTGTCCAGCCAGGTGGAGCGAGCGGCATCGATCCCTGACCGGCCAGGTCGGCGGCATCGATCCCTGACCGGGAATACCGGCCGGTCCAGGCCGTCAACCGCCGGGCCAGGTCCAGCAGTTCGGGCGTGCGAAGCACCCGCCCGCCGAAACCGGGCAGCTCGGCGGGGGTGTCCGGGAAGCGGGCGGAGAGGGCGCCGCCCGGGCCGGTCATGCCTGGGGCGGGACGGCCGGCAGGTTGCGCTTGTGCTCGGTGCGGCGGTAGTGGCCGAGGACGGTGCGGAAGACGTCCTCGCCGACCGGACGGCCCTCCAGGAAGTCGTCCAGCTCGTCGTAGGTGACGCCGAGGGCGTCCTCGTCGGGACGGCCGGGGGCGAGGTCCTCCAGGTCGGCGGTCGGGACCTTCTTGACCAGCTCGGCCGGCGCGCCGAGCGACTCGGCGATCGCCCGCACCTGGCGCTTGGTGAGGCCGGACAGGGGCATCACGTCGGCCGCGCCGTCACCGAACTTGGTGAAGAAGCCGACGGCGGCCTCGGCCGCGTGGTCGGTGCCGACGACCAGCCCGCCCTTGGCGCCCGCCGCCGCGTACTGGGCCACCATCCGCTGGCGGGCCTTGACGTTGCCGCCGACGAAGTCCTCCTGGCCCTGGTCGCGGTAGGTCAGCCCGGCGGCCTTCAGGGCCACGACCGCGCCGTCGGTGGCGGGCTTGATGTCGACGGTCAGCACCTCGTCCGCGCGGATGAAGCCGAGCGCGCGCTGGGCGTCCGCCTCGTCGGCCTGGACGCCGTACGGCAGCCGCATCGCGGTGAACGTCACCTGGTGCCCCTCGGCCCGAAGCCGCTCCACGGCGAGCTGGCAGAGCCGCCCTGCGGTGGTGGAGTCGACGCCGCCGCTGATGCCCAGCACCAGGCTGCGCGCGCCGGTGGCCCGCACCTGGTCGGCCAGGAACTCCACCCGGCGCTCGGCCTCCCGCGCGGGGTCCGGAACGGACGCCACTCCGAGGGCGCGGGCGATCTCCCGCTGGACGTCGGCAGGCAGGGGCTCGGTCATTCCGACTCCTCGGGACGGTGGACAGACAACGATCACGAGGATACGACCACCGCCGCCGCGACCGTCAGGGGCGGTGGTCCTCCCCCGGCCCCTCCGGCCCCTCCGGGCCGTGCGGCTCGTCCGACGGCGCCGGCCCCGGTTTGTCCAGCGGGACCGGCCGCCGCGGCCCCGGATGCGTCAGGATGTCGACCACCACGGCGCCGTCCACCGTCTCCTGGGCGACCAGCAGCGCCGCCAGCTCGTCCAGGTGGTGCCGGTGCTCGGTCAGCAGGTCGAGGGCCCGCCGTTCGGCCCGGCGCAGCAGGCGGGCCACCGCCTCGTCCACGGCCCGCTGGGTCTGCTCGGAGTACGGGCGGCGCAGCAGGTCCTCGGGGTTGTCGCCGAGGTAGTGCGGGGTGCCGCTGGAGTAGCCGACCGGGCCCAGTTCCGGGGAGAGGCCGAACTCGCGGACCATCCGGGTGGCGACCGAGGTGGCGTTGGCGAGGTCGTTGGCGGCGCCCGTGGAGCCCTCGCCGAAGACCACCAGCTCCGCCGCCCGGCCGCCGAGCTGGACGGTGATCAGGTCGGTCAGGTAGCTCTCGCTGTACAGGCGCCGTTCGGCCTCGGGCAGCTGCTCGGTGACGCCGAGCGCGACGCCGGCCGGGAGGATGGTCACCTTGGCGACCGGGTCGGCGTGCTCGCACAGGGCGGCCACCAGCGCGTGTCCGGACTCGTGCACCGCGACGGACTGCCGTTCCTCGGGCAGCAGCGCGTTGGAGGACTCCCGGCGGCCGAGCAGCACCCGGTCGCGGGCGTCGTCGAGGTCGGCGGCGGTGAGGGTGGCCCGATCGGCGCGGACGGCGTTGATGGCGGCCTCGTTGACCAGGTTGGCGAGGTCGGCTCCGGAGAAGCCGGGGGTGCCGCGGGCGAGCCGTCCGAGGTCGACGTCCGGGCCCAGGGTCTTGCCCCGGGCGTGGACGGCCAGGATGGCGGCCCGCTCGGCCTGGTTGGGCAGCGGGACGGTGACCTGCCGGTCGAAGCGGCCGGGGCGCAGCAGGGCCGGGTCCAGGGCGTCGGGCCGGTTGGTGGCGGCGATGACGACGATGCCGGTGCTCTGGTCGAAGCCGTCCATCTCGGCGAGCAGCTGGTTGAGGGTCTGCTCGCGCTCGTCGTTGCCGCCGAGCCGGGTGCCCCCCGCCCGGCGGCCGCCGACGGCGTCGATCTCGTCGATGAAGATGATCGACGGCGCGCGCTTGCGGGCGTCCTCGAAGAGGTCGCGGACCCGGGAGGCGCCGACCCCGACGAACATCTCCACGAAGCCGGAGCCGGTCACCGAGAGGAAGGGCACCGAGGCCTCCCCGGCGACCGCCCGGGCGAGCAGGGTCTTGCCGGTGCCGGGCGGCCCGACCATGATCACCCCGCGCGGCCCCTTGGCCCCGGCGGCGGCGTACCGCTCCGGGCTGCGCAGGAAGTCGACCACCTCGCTGACCTCCTGCTTCACCCCCTCGTACCCGGCCACGTCGGCGAACCCGGTGGCCGGCCGCTCAGCCTCGATGATCTTGGCCCGGGACCGTCCGATGGCACTCAGGCCGCCGCCCAGCGACCGGGCCGCCATCCGGCCGGACCAGAGGAAGAGCCCGCCGAAGATCAGCAGCGGCAGGAACACCAGGAGGGTGGACCAGATCGAGCTGCCGCCGCTGGTCCGGCTGCCGGTGACGTTCACGTGGTGGCCGGAGAGCGCGGTGCTGAGCGGGGAGGTGTCCAGGGCGGTGGGGATCTGGCTGGTGAAGTGGGTGCCGTCCTTGAGCGTTCCGCTCACCGCTCCGGTGTCGCTGACGTCGACGGTCTGCACCTGGCCGGCGTCGACCCGGTTCAGGAAGTCGGTGTAGCCGTAGCGGGTGCCGGGGGTGCCGGGCTTGGAGAACAGCACCAGCAGGAGCAGCGTGGCCAGCACGGCGAGGGGCAGCAGCCAGCGGCGCCAGGAGGGCGGCGGGGGCTTGGCCGGACCGCCGGGGCCGGGACGGCCCCCGGGCGGCCGTCCGGGGCCGGAGCCCGGACCCTGTCCCCGCCCCGGGCCCCGTCCCCGCCCCGGGTCCTGCGCGCGCTGCGGGCCCTGCCCGCGCTCCGAGCCCGGTCCGGAACCGGGGCCCGCCGGGGTCGCGGGGTGGCGGGCAGTGCGCAATCGGATTCGTACGATCATCCACGCTCACCGCCTCCCGGAGGCCGGACGGCCTCCGCCCCTCCATGGTCGGACGCTCCGCGTCCGGATGGGAGGGCGAAGGGGGTGATTCCGGGCCGACCGGGGCAAAAGGACCGGCTACGCGCGGGGTGCGACGCCGGACCGCCTGGGGAGGTTCCGGCCGTGGAGAGTCGGCGATCGAGCTGTCGGCCGGGACAGCCGGTGACCTAGGGTAGCCGCATGGCCAACGAGGAACTGCCCGCCGCCCGCGCCACGCCCGAGGCCGCCGTGGAGCCGCGGGCCGGGGACAGCGACCGCGAGGCGGTGGCCGAGCAGCTGCGGATCGCGGCAGGCGAGGGCCGCATCGACCTCGCGGAACTCGAAGAGCGCCTCGACCTGACCTACGCCGCCCGCACGTACCGCCAACTCGACGCCATGGTGGCGGACCTGGGCGGCCGGGTGGAGGGCCGGGAAGCGGCGGAGGACGTCCTGGTGCTCCGGGCCCGGATGAACAACCTGGTGCAGGGCGGCCGGTGGACGGTGTCCCGCCGGATCGTCGCCGAGAGCAGCATGGCGCTGCTCACGGTCGACTTCACCGAGGCCGTGTGCGCCCACCGGGAGGTCACGGTCGAGGCGTCGACCGGCATGGGCCACGTCCGGCTGATCGTCCCGCGCGGCTGGGGCGTCCGGATCGACCCGTCGAGCACCAACACCGGGAACATCGTCAACAAGGCCGCCGAGCAGGCCGAGCCCGGTGCCCCGACCGTGACCGTGATCGGCCACCCGCGGTCGGGGCCGATCAAGATCAAGCAGCGGCGCCGGGGCTGACGGACGGGGGCCGGGGCTGACGAACGGGACCGGGCCCGCTACGGGCCGGGCTCGGGCGCCAGGGGGCAGGGGGCAGGGGGCAGGGGGCAGGGGCCAGAAGGTAGGCGCCAGGGGTCAGGAGAAGTCGAGGTCGCCCGTCCTGGTCCGCTTGAGCTCGAAGAAGTTCGGGTACCCGGCCAGCAGCCGCACGCCGTCGAAGACCCGTACGGCGTCCTCCCCTCGCGGGATCGCGGTCAGCACTGGCCCGAAGAAGGCGACGCCGTCCACGTGGATGGTCGGCGTCCCGACCTCCTCGCCGACCGGGTCCATGCCCTCGTGGTGGCTCTTGCGCAGGGCCTCGTCGTACTCGGTGCCGTCGGCCGCCTCGGCCAGCTCCTCGGGCAGACCGGCCGCCGCCAGCGCCTCCCGGATGACGGCTTCGTCGGCGGGCCGGTCCTGGTCGTGCAGGCGGGTGCCGAGTTCGGTGTAGAGGTCGCGCAGCACCTGCGGGCCGTACTTCTCGGCGGCGGCGACACAGACCCGGACGGGGCCCCAGCCGGTGGTCATCAGGCGCTGGTAGCGCTCGGGCAGGTCGGTGCGGCCCTCGTTGAGCACGGACAGGCTCATCACCCGGAAGGTGAGGTCGAGGTCGCGCTGCCGCGCGACCTCCAGGATCCAGCGGGAGGTGATCCAGGCGAACGGGCAGATGGGGTCGAAGTAGAAGTCGACCTTCGTGGTCCCGTGGTTCGTGGCGCCGGGCTTCTCGGTCCCGTGGTCGATCGTGCGGTTCGTCACGGCATCCGTTCCGGCGTTCGCCGTCTCGTTCATCTCGTTCGTCTCGTTCGTCACACTGGAGAGACTATGGCCCGGGTGGACCGTTCTCCAGGGCCAATCGAGAGTCATCCCAGTGGGCCACTTCACGCCTTTCCCCAGCTCAGCCGCAGGTCGTCCCGTCCGCCGGCACCGTGCCGTCCAGCAGGTAGGCGTCCACGGTCTGCCTCAGGCAGGGGTTGCCGGTGTTGTAGCCGCCGTGCCCCTCGCCCTGCAGGGTGACGGTGACGCCGACGCCCGCGCCGAGCTGCTGCGCCATCGTGTGGGCGCCCTCCACCGGGGTGGCCGGGTCGCCGGTGGTGCCGACCACCAGGATCGGCGCGGCGCCCGGCGCCGCGACCTCCGGGTGGGCGTTCCTGCCCGGTACGGGCCAGCCGGTGCAGCCGGTCAGTCCCCAGGCGGTGTACGCCCCGAACACCGGTGAGGCGGCATGGAACTGCGGCAGCTGCTGCTCCACGTCCTGGTCGGAGTAGCGCTGCCGGGCGTCCACACAGTTGATCGCCCGGTTCGCGGCGTTCAGATTGGTGTAGTGCCCCTGGGCATCGCGCCCGTTCAGCGCGTCGGCGAGTTCGAGCAGCGTATCGCCGGTCCCCTGCTCCATCGCCTCGGTGAGTCCGGCGGCCAGCGCGGGCCAGGTCTCCTGGCTGTACAGCGCGCCCGCGATGCCGGTGACCGCCAGGTTCTCGGTGAGCTGTCGTCCCTGGCGGGTGGACAGCGGCGACTGCGCCAACTGCTGCACCAGCGCGGCGACCTTGGCGGTGCCCTCGTCACCGCCCGCACCCGTCGGACAGGCGGTTCCGGCCTGGACCGCGCAGGCCTTCATGAAGTCGCCGAGGGCGAGCTGGAAGCCCTGGGCCTGGCTGAGCGCGATCTGCTGCGGGTCCTTGGTGGGGTCGACCACCGAGTCCAGCACCATCCGGCCGACGTGCTGCGGGAACAGGTGGGCGTAGACGCCGCCCAGTTGGGTGCCGTAGCTGATGCCGAAGTAGGAGAGCTTCTGGTCGCCCAGCACCTGCCGCATCAGGTCCATGTCCCGCGCGGCGCTCTCGGTGTCCACGTACGGCAGCACCGGGCCCGAGTTGTGCTCGCAGGCGGTGACGAAGCGGGAGTTGCCGTCGTCCAGGGCCTTCACCGCGTCGGGGGTGTCGGGGGTGCCGTCGGCGGCCGTGGCGGCGTCCATCGCCTGGTCCTCCAGGCACTTCACCCCGTCACTGGCGCCGACCCCGCGCGGGTCGAAACTCACCAGGTCGTAGCGGGAGTTGAGGTTGGCGTAGATCGGGGCGAGCGCGGGCAGGGCGGCCACGCCGGAGGCGCCCGGGCCGCCGAAGTTGAACAGCAGCGAGCCGATCCGGTGCTGCTCGTCCTTGGCCGGGCTGCGGATCAGGGCGAGGTCGATGGTCGGACCGTCCGGTCTGCCGTGGTCCAGCGGGGCCTTGAGGGTGGCGCACTGCCAGTCGTCGGCGGGCGCGGTGCCGTTTCCCTGGACGCTGGTGGGGGCGGGACAGGCGTGCCAGTCCGGTTGCTGGGCGGCCAGGCCGGTGGCGGCCGCGGGGTCGCTGCCGGAGGCGGCGTCGGGGCCGCCGGCCGGGGCGGTCGGCGCGGGCTCGACGGCGGAGGAGCCGTCGCCCTGGCAGCCGGCGGCGGCGGTGAGCAGGAGGACGGTCAGGCCGAACGCTCCGGCGCCGCGGACGACGGTGTGCATCGGGTGGGTCCACCTCTCGGGTCGGCCGGGCGGGACGGCTGGCGTCCGGCGGGGACGGCGTGCACCCGAGGGGGCGGCGTGCGCCCGGCGCCCGGTTCGTCGTCGCACCACAGACCCTAGGGGCCGGGGCCCGGCGATGCCCTGTGGAGACCTCCGGACGGGGGGCGTGCGCCGAACCGGCTGCCACCCGCCGAACGGGTGGGGGCCGGGCTGTCCTGCCGGTGGCGCGGGCGGTGGCGGGGTGGCCGGCCGGCCCGCTGGCTGGCTGGCTGGCTGGCTGGCTGGCTGGCTGGCTGGCTGGCTGGGGGCGGAACCGGTCGTGGGCTTCGCGGTGACGGCCCGGGATCCGTCGCCCCGGCTTCCCCGTTCGCTGTGCCGCCCGGTGCACCGGCCGTCGCCACCCTGCCGATCGGCTGGGTGGCGA
>NZ_JBHTWX010000087.1:0-27905 GCF_042792155.1 Kitasatospora sp. NPDC056651
GTCGGGATCATGATCCCGACCTGGGCCGCAGTCGTTCCCGCAGTCTCGGCACAGTCTCACGACAGTCTCGGCGCACGGTTTCTCCTCCTGGATCTCTCCCAAACGATCATGCTGTTCCGGCGGGCCGGTGGCTCCGCCGTGTGGCGGGGGTGCGGGGGGCGGGTGAGGATCGGGAGGACCGGTCGGACCCCCTGGGAGCGGTGGCGGATGACGGAGCAGGTCGGGGAGTCGCGGGCGGAGTTGTCCTCGCGCCTGAACTGGCTGCGGGCGGCCGTGCTGGGCGCCAATGACGGGGTGGTGTCGACGGCCGGGATCGTGACCGGTGTGGCGGGTGCGGCCGGTTCGCGGACGGCGCTGCTCGCGGCCGGGGTGGCCGGGCTGCTGGCCGGGGCGATGTCGATGGCGGCCGGCGAGTACGTCTCGGTCAGCACCCAACGGGACACCGAGCGGGCCGCGTTGGCGCGGGAGCGGCGGGAACTGGCGGAGGATCCGGAGGGGGAGCTGGACGAGCTGACCGACTACTACCGGGGCAGCGGGCTGGAGGACGGCCTGGCCCGGGAGGTGGCGGCGGCGCTGACCGAGCGGGACGCGTTGGGGGCCCACGCGCAGACCGAACTCGGCATCGATCCGGACGTGCTGACCAATCCCTGGGAGGCGGCGGGGGCCAGCGCGGTGGCGTTCACGCTGGGTGCGCTGGTGCCGCTGCTGGCGGTGCTGCTGCCGCCGGAGTCGTGGCGGCTGCTGGTGACGGTGGTGGCGGTGGTGGCGGCGCTCACCCTGTCGGGCTGGGCGAGTGCCCGGCTGGGCGGTGCCGGTGCGGGGCGGGCGGTGATGCGCAATGTGGTCGGCGGGCTGCTGGCGATGGCGGTGACGTACAGCGGTGGCGTGCTGCTGGATCAGGTCACCGGGTGAGCCCCGGCCGTCCCGACAGGCAGGGTCGGGCGGCCTGTGTTTGTGTGGCTGCAGACCGCTTGGGAGAGGTGAATCGCTGTGACCATGCCCCCGTTCGGGTCGAACGACCCGTTCTCCGACCTGCTCAGCCGGTTCTTCGGGATGAGCCCGCTGGCCTCCCCGCCCGCCGTGCAGCGGGTGCCGATCGGGCGGCTGCTGAGCGAGTCCTCGCAGGAGTTGCTCGCGCTGGCCGCGCAGCGGGCGGCGGAGGACGGCTCCAGTGACCTCGACACCGCGCACCTGGTCTGGGCGGCCACCCGGGTGGAGCCCTCGCGCCGGATGCTGGAGCGGGCCGGCATCGACCCGGACCGGCTCTCCGGGGACCTGGAGCACGCCCTGCCGGCCGGTACCGCCGACCAGGTGGACGGCCGGCCGGCCCTCACCCCCTCGGCGAAGCGCGCACTGCTCGCCGCGCACGCCCGTTCGCAGGCGGTCGGCGCCTCGTACATCGGGCCGGAGCACATCCTCGGCGCGCTGCTCGACCAGGAGCGCTCGGGCGCCGGCGTGGCGCTGCGCAACGCGGCGCCCTCGCAGGAGGCGCTGAAGTCGGTGCTGGAGGGTCGCGGCACCGGGGGCGAGCGCAGCAGTACGGGCGCGCACCCGAGTGAGACGCCGACGCTGGACGAGTACGGGCGCGATCTGACCGAGGAGGCGCGCGCGGGCCGGCTGGACCCGGTGGTCGGGCGGGCCGAGGAGATCGAGCAGACCGTCGAGATCCTCTCCCGGCGGACCAAGAACAACCCGGTGCTGATCGGTGAGCCGGGCGTCGGCAAGACCGCGATCGTCGAGGGCCTGGCCCAGCGGATCGTCTCCGGGGACGTGCCGCAGAGCCTCAGGGAGAAGCGGGTGGTCACCCTCGACCTCACCGCGCTGGTGGCCGGCTCCAAGTACCGGGGCGAGTTCGAGGAGCGGCTGAAGAACGTGATCGACGAGGTCACCGCGGCCGAGAAGAGCGTGATCCTCTTCCTGGACGAGCTGCACACCGTGGTCGGCGCGGGCAGCGGCGGCGAGGGCTCGATGGACGCCGGCAACATCCTCAAACCGGCGCTCGCGCGCGGCGAGTTGAGCGTGGTGGGCGCGACCACGCTGGACGAGTACCGCAAGCACGTGGAGAAGGACGCCGCGCTGGAGCGCCGTTTCCAGCCGGTGCTGGTGCCCGAGCCGAGCGTCGAGGAGACGGTCGAGATCCTCCAGGGGCTGCGCGACGCGTACGAGGCGCACCACCAGGTGCGGTTCACCGACGAGGCGCTGGACGCGGCGGCGGTGCTCTCCGACCGGTACGTCAGCGACCGCTTCCTGCCCGACAAGGCGATCGACCTGCTGGACCAGGCCGGCGCGCGGGTCCGGCTGCGCAGCCTGAGCGGGTCCACCGAGGCGACCGGCGTGCAGGACCGGATCACCAAGCTGAAGCGGGAGCTGGACGAGGCCGTCGCGGACGAGGAGTTCGTCCGGGCGGCCAACCTGAAGACCGAACTCCGGCAGACCGAGGACGAGTTGGCGTCGATCGCCGAGTCCCGCGAGGACGTCGTCGACGTGACGGCCGACGACATCGCGCAGGTGCTCTCCTCCCGCACCGGCATCCCGGTCGCGGAGCTGAACGCGACCGAGAAGGAGCGGCTGCTCAAGCTGGAGGACCACCTGCACGAGAAGGTGATCGGCCAGGACGAGGCGGTCACCGCGGTCGCCCAGGCGGTGCGCCGCGGCCGGGCCGGGATGGGCGACCCGGACCGGCCGACCGGCTCGTTCCTCTTCCTCGGGCCGACCGGCGTCGGCAAGACCGAGCTGGCGAAGGCGCTGGCGGCGCTGCTGTTCGGCGACCCGGACCGGATGATCCGCTTCGACATGAGCGAGTTCCAGGAGAAGCACACCGTCTCCCGGCTGGTCGGCTCCCCTCCCGGTTACGTCGGCTACGAGGAGGCCGGGCAGCTGACCGAGGCGGTGCGCCGCAAGCCGTACAGCGTGCTGCTCTTCGACGAAGTGGAGAAGGCGCACCCGGACGTCTTCAACCTGCTGCTCCAGGTGCTGGACGACGGACGGCTGACCGACTCCCAGGGGCGTACGGTCGACTTCCGCAACACCGTGGTGATCATGACCAGCAACATCGGCTCGCAGCGGATCCTCGACCACGCGGGCAACGTGGACGAGATCAGGGACGACCTGATGCGCGACCTGCGCACGCAGTTCCGGCCGGAGTTCCTCAACCGGATCGACGAGGTGATCGTCTTCCACGCGCTCACCCGGAAGGACCTGCTGTCCGTGGTGGACCTGCTGCTGGAGCGCAGCCGGCGCCGGCTGCGGGCCCAGGACGTGCGGCTGGACGTCACCGAGGCGGCCAAGGAGTACCTGGTCAACCGGGGTTACCAGCCGGAGTTCGGGGCCCGGCCGCTGCGTCGGACGATCCAGTCGGAGCTGGACAACCGGATCTCCAACCTGCTGCTGGACGGAACGGTGCGGGAGGGGGACACGCTGATCGCGGACGTGAGTGACGGGGAGCTGGTGGTCACCCTGGCGCGGCCGGAGGCCTCGGCGACCTTCGAGGAGGCGGAGGCGAAGGCGCAGGCCGCCGCGGAGGGCTGATCCGGGCGTTGCCGCCGACGTTCGGGCGTACTCCAGCGGGAGTAGGCCCGAACACCACTGTTGGAGGACGCGCGGGGGCGGGGCGCGGGTCTAGCTTGTGGGCATGATGCCGCCCACGTACCCGCCGGCCGAGCCGCCCCAGGCGGAACGGCCGCCGGGCGGGCCGCCGGGTCGGCCGCCCGGCCGTCCACCCGAGGAGCCGCCCGGCCGTCCACCCGAGGAGCCGCCCGGCCGGTCGGCCGAGGAGCCGCCCGAGCCGTGGCGCCCGCCGTGGGCGCGCGCGGCCAGGGCGGGCTACCCGCTGGGGCTGGCGGCGGCGGCCGCGCTGGTCCAGCTGGTCGGCTCCACCTTCGCCGGACACAACCAGCACGGGCGGGTCCCGCTGGACGCCTTCGGCTACCTCCTGCTGCTGCTCGGGCCGGCCCTGCTGGTGCTGCGCGGCCGCCGGCCGGTCGCGGTGGTGGCCGGCACCTCGGTGGTCACCGCCGGGTACCTGGCCGCCGGGTATCCGTACGGGCCCGCCTTCGCGAGCTGGCTGATCGCCTGCTGCGCGGCGACCGGCTCCGGCCACCGCAGGGCGGCCTGGGCCGGCGCGGCCGGCGTCTACCTGGTGCACCTGCTGGGCACCTTCGCGCTGCCGGAGAGCTGGCAGCGCGCGGCCCCGCCGTCCGGCAGCGTCTGGCCGGCGGAACTCGGGCTGCTGGCCTGGCTGCTGCTGGTGATGGCGGGGGGAGAGCTGGTGCGGTTCCGGCGCGAGCGGATCGCCGCCCACCGGGCCTACCGGCAGCAGCTGGAGGAGCGCCGGGCCAACGAGGAACGGCTCAGGATGGCCCGGGAGTTGCACGACATCCTGGCGCACAGCCTGTCGCTGATCAACGTCCAGGCGGGTGCCGCGCTCGCACTGCTGGACCGGCGGCCGGAGGAGGCCCGCAGCGCCCTGGTCACCATCAAGTCGACCAGCAAGGAGGCGCTCGGCGAGGTCCGCCAGGTGCTCGCCACGCTGCGCGGACCCGGAGCCGCGCCGCGCGGGCCGGCCCCCGGGCTGGACCGGCTGGACGAACTCACCGAGCAGGCGGACCGGGTGGGCCTGGAGACGGAGGTGCTGGAGCGCGGCGAGCGGCGCGCCCTGTCCGCCGCCGTCGACCTCACCGCCTTTCGGATCGTCCAGGAGGCGCTCACCAACGTGGTCCGGCACTCGGCGGCCCGGCAGGCGGTCGTGGTGCTGGACTGGACGGACCCGGCCCGGCTGGTGGTCCGGGTGGAGGACCCGGGGCCGGCGGTGCTCGGTGACGCGGGCGGGTCGGGCAGCGGGCTGGTCGGGATGCGGGAACGGGCGGCGGCGTTCGGTGGCACCATCACCGCGGGGCCGCTGCCGGACGGTGGCTTCCGGGTCCGGGCGGAGCTGCCGACACCGAAGGCGGAGAGCGATTGATTCGGGTACTGCTGGCGGATGACCAACTGCTGGTCCGGGCGGGCTTCCGGGCCCTGCTGGACATGGAGGACGACCTCGCGGTGGTCGGCGAGGCGGACGACGGCGAGGCCGCCCTGCGGCTCGCCCGCGAACTCGTGCCGGACGTCGTGCTGATGGACGTCCGGATGCCGCGGATGGACGGCCTGGAGGCGACCAGGAGGATCGCCGAGGACCCGGCGCTGTCCTCCGTGCGGGTGGTCGTGCTGACCACCTTCGAGCTGGACGAGTACGTCTTCGAGGCGCTGCGTTCGGGGGCCTCGGGCTTCCTGGTCAAGGACACCGAGCCGGCCGACCTGCTGCGGGCGGTCCGGGTCGCGGTCGCCGGGGACGCGTTGCTGTCGCCGGGGGTCACCCGGCGGCTGATCGGTGAGTTCGCCGCCCGGTCGAAGGCGCCCGAGGCCGGGACGGCGGCGCCCTCGGACGTCTCGATGCTGACCGAGCGGGAGCGCGAGGTGCTGGCGCTGGTCGGGATGGGGCTCTCCAACGAGGAGATCGCCCGGCGGCTCGTGGTCAGCCCGCTGACGGCGAAGACCCACGTCAGCCGGGCGATGGTGAAGCTCGGTGCGCGGGACCGGGCGCAACTGGTGGTGCTGGCCTACGAGTCGGGGCTGGTGCGGCCGGGCTGGCTCGGCTGAGGGAGCTCTCGGCGGCTGCTTCCGGTGCCTGCTGCCGGTGGCTGCTTCCGGTGACTGTTCTCGGTGTCCTGCTTCCGGCGCTGCGTGTCGCGGCTGGTTCCTACTCCCTCGGAAGTATCCCGACTGCCGCTGCTGGTAGGACGCGTGATGAGGCTCCGAGGCGGGACGCTTCAGACACCTCGGGAAACCTCCCGAGGTCCTGGAGGCCCACCACCGAGGAGTTGAACACCATGTACACCCAGCTGGCCGACTGGCACGGCCCCGGTCCGTGGATCCTGCTGATCCCACTGGTCTGGATCGCCGTGGTGGTCCTGGTGATCGCGCTGCTGCGCCGCACGGTCTGGCGGCGGCACGGCTGCGGGTTCGTGGCCGGAGCCGGAGCCAGAACCGGCACCGGAGCCGGAGCCGCGACCATGGCGGAGCACCCGCTGGCCGTCCTGGGCCGCCGCTACGCGGAGGGCGACATCGACGCCGAGGAGTACCGCGCCAGGCGGGCCGTGCTCAGGGAGCCGCCACCGGACGACGTCGGACGAGGCGGTGCCACGTGACGGCCCTGGAAACCGTCCGGAGCGCCGCCACCCGGGCCGCCGACGCCGTGGGGTTCCACGGCGCCGGCCGCCCGAGCGGTGCCTCAGAGGGCCACCCGTACGTCGTACGTCCGCAGCCAGTCGTCCAGCTGGAGCGTCGTCTCCAGCGCCGCCCGGCTCATGCCCTGCTCCAGCGCCGCGGCCCCCTCCTTGGCGACCGCCCGCTTGAGCTCGGCCGAGAACAGCGTGGCGAGCGGGCCGTCGTCCGCGCGGACGACCCCCGCGAGCCGCTCCCGCAGCGTCCGGTTGTAGGCCTCGGCCCGGATGGAGGGGTACGGCGTCTTGACCCGCTGCGCCACCGCCTCCGGGAGAAGGTCCTTCATGGCCGCGCGCAGCAGGCTCTTCTCCCGGCCGTCGAAGCTCTTCATGGCCCACGGGATGTTGAAGGTGTACTCGACGAGCCGGTGGTCGGCGAAGGGCACCCTGACCTCCAGCCCGGTGGCCATGCTCATCCGGTCCTTGCGGTCGAACAGCACCTGGGCGTGGCGGGTGAGTGCCAGGTAGGTGACCTCCCGGTAGCGCGCCTCCGCGGCGTCGTCGAGGTGGTCGCCCGCCGAGATCTCGGCCACCGCGGTGCTGTGGCAGTCGCGCTCGTACGCGGCGAGGTCGAGCTTGGCCAGCAGGTCGGGCGCGAAGATCACCTCGTTGCCCTGGTAGTTGGCCCTGCCCTCGTGCACCCAGGGGAAGGTGGGGGAGAAGACGGCGTCGGGGTCGCGCTGCCAGCGGTACCCGCCGAAGACCTCGTCGCCGCACTCCCCGGAGAGGGCGACGGTGGAGTGCCCGCGCACCAGGCCGAACAGCAGGTGCAGCGAGGCGTGCTCGTCGCCCTTGGCGATCGGCAGGTCGTAGCCGGCCAGCACGGAGGACCTCAGCGCCGGGTCGAGCAGGTCGGGCGCCTTCAGCGGCAGTTCGCTGTGCTCCGAGTCCACGTGCTGCGCCAGCAGCCGGGCGTAGAACTGGTCGTCGTTGGCCTGGCTGCCGTGGACGCCGGCCGCGCCCGCCGGGTCCGGGTCGGTGACGGAGCAGGAGCGGACCCGGCCCTGCCCCCGGCTGCGGGACACCTGGGCCGCGAGCGCGGTGAGCGAGCTGGAGTCCAGGCCGCCCGACAGCAGGGTGCACAGTGGCACGTCGGCCACCATCTGCTCGGTGACGATGGTTTCGAGCATCTCGCGCACGGTGCCGATGGTTCGGTCGAGGGAGTCGGTGTGCTCGCCGACCCGCAGCTGCCAGTAGCGCTGCTCGACCGCGCCGGAGCGGCTCACCCGCACGATGCAGCCGGGCTGGACCTCCCGCATCCCCCGGAAGATCGCGTGTCCGGGCACCTTGGCGACCGACAGGATGTCGCGGAGCCCGTCGGCGTCCACCACGGCCTCGAAGTCCGGGTGGGCCAGGATGGCCTTCGGCTCGGAGCCGAAGAGCACCCCGGAGGGGGTCGTCGCGTAGTACAGCGGCTTCACGCCCATCCGGTCCCGGACCAGGAGCAGCTCCTCCCGGTCCAGGTCCCAGACGGCGAAGGCGAAGATCCCCTCCAGCCGGGTGGCGAAGTCGGGCCCCCACTCCTGGTAGGCGCGGAGCACCACCTCGGTGTCGCTCCTGGTCTTGAACCGGTGCCCCAGGGAGGCGAGCTGGTTCCGCAGCTCCTGGAAGTTGTACGTCTCGCCGCTGTAGGTCAGCACGGCGCGGGAGCCCGGGCCCTCCTCGGCCCCCATGGGCTGGCAGCCGCCTTCGAGGTCGATGACGGACAGCCGCCGGTGCCCCAGTGCGACGTGTCGCCCGAGCCAGAGTCCTTCCGCGTCCGGCCCGCGCCGGGCCATCGTGTTCGTCATCGCCTGTGCGATGTCCTGGTGCTGGGTCAGGTCACACGAGAAGTCGACCCATCCGGCGATACCGCACATGGAGTTACTCCTGGGCTGAGGAAATGTGGAAAAGGACGAGTGGGGCAGACAGGGGGTGGAGCCGTCCGGCGGTGGGTCCTACAGGCGCTCGACGTGGGGCTGGGGGCGGGCGGAGCCCCGGGTGTCGAGGAGCAACGGGGCCTGCCGCGCGATCAGGTCGAGGTCGTAGGAGCTGTGGTGCTGCAACAGGATCGCCAGGTCCGACTGCGCCAGGGCGTCGGGCAGTTCGGCCGTGGCGGCGGGCACCGTGACGCCCCCGACCTCCCACTCGGGCACGTAGGGGTCGTGGAACGACACGTCGGCGCCGAGCGCGCGCAGCCGCTTGACCACGTCCCGGGCGGAGGTCTCGCGCTGGTCGGCGATGTCGGCCTTGTAGGTGACGCCGAGCAGCAGCACCCGCGCTCCGCCGAGGGTCTTGCCGGCCCGGTCGAGCAGCTGCTGGGCGCGCTCGACGACGTAGCGGGGCATCCGGGTGTTGATCTCCTGGGCGAGCTCGACCATCCGGAACGGGTAGCCCAGGGTGCGCACCTTGTGCGCCAGGTAGTTGGGGTCGATGGGGATGCAGTGGCCGCCGACGCCGGGGCCGGGCCGGAAGGCCTGGAAGCCGAAGGGCTTGGTGGCCGCGCAGGAGATCGAGTCCCACAGGTCGATCCCGAGTTCGTGGCAGAACACCGCCATCTCGTTGACCAGGGCGATGTTGACGTGCCGGTAGGTGTTCTCGATGAGCTTGGCCATCTCGGCCTCGCGGGTGCCGGCGGCCTGGACGACGCTGTCGACGAACTTGCTGTAGAAGGCGGCCACCGCGGCCGTGCAGGCGGGGGTGTACCCGCCGACGATCTTCGGGGTGTTCTTGATCCCGTAGTGCTTGTTGCCCGGGTCGACGCGCTCCGGGGAGAAGGCCAGGTGGAAGTCGGGCCCGGCGGTCAGGCCCGAGCGCTCCAGGATCGGGCGGACGATCTCGTCGGTGGTCCCCGGGTAGGTGGTGGACTCCAGGACCACCAGCGTCCCGGGCCGGAGGTTCCGGCTCACCGCGGCGCAGGCGCTCTCCACCATCGCCAGGTCGGGCCCGCCGTGCGGGGACAGCGGGGTCGGCACGCAGATCACCACCGTGGCGGCGTCCGCGATCACCCGCTCGTCGGTCGTCGCGGTGAAGCCCGCCGCGCACATGCCGGCGACCGAAGCGTCGTCGATGTCATCGATGTGGGAGGTGCCGGAGTTGAGGCCGGCCACCGTTCGTTCGTCGAGGTCCAGGCCGGTGACGGCCAGCCCGGACCGGCTGGCTTCCAGGGCGAGCGGAAGTCCGACGTAACCCAGGCCTATGACGACCAGGTCAATGCGCACGATGATCCCTTTCTGGTGAGGAAAACGGTCAAGGTGGTGTGGGAGCCCGTCGGCCCGCCCGCGCGGTCGCTTGTTCCGCGGGGTCGTCTACTCCTTGCGGGCGCGTACGGCGAGCAGGGCGATCAGCAGGGTCGGGACGAGCAGGAGTCCGAAGGCCGCGCCGTAGCCGGCGAGTTCGGAGGAGCCCAGGCCCAGGAACGTGTTGAGCACGGCGGAGAAGAGGGCCATGACGGTGATCTGGCCGAGGTTCTGGTTGGTCTGCATCGCGCTGCTCGCGTAGCCCTGGCGACCGGCCGGGCTGTGCGAGAGCGACAACACGGTGAGGCAGGGGTCCAGCAGGCCCATGCCGACGGCCGCCAGGGGCATCGCCGCCGCGGCGGCGAGCGTCGGCACCGCGTCGAGCGTCCCGGCCGCGGCGAGCACGGTCGACGCCATCATGATCACCGCGCCGATGGAGACCATCCGGTGCCGGGGCACGTCCTGCAGCAGCCGTCCCTGGACCCAGGAGGCGCCCGCCCACAGCACGGCGGAGAGCGTGAACGACACGCCGACCACCACCGCGGCCGTGTGCCGTTCGGTGATCAGCATCAGCGGCAGGAAGGCCTCCACGGTGAAGTACGTGCCGGAGGCCAGGCCGCGCAGCAGCACCGTGGTCGGCAGACCGCGGGCGGCCCGCCAGGTGCCCACCGGCAGCAGCCGCGGCGCGAAGAACACCAGCAGCCCCAACCCGACGGCCACGAACAGCAGGTGGCGGGCGTCCCAGCCGGAGACGCCGTACTGTCCGAGCGCCGCGCCGAGGCTGAGCGTCGCCGCGATCAGCAGCGGTGGGCGCGACGGGTGCTCGTCCGAGGGCGTGAACTCCTCCGCCGAGGAGCGGCCGCGCAGCACGACCACCAGCGCGAGCGTCGGCAGCAGGGACAGCACGGCCAGGCCGTAGAACACCACCCGCCAGGACCACCACTCGGAGACCAGCCCGGCCAGTGGGGGGCCCACCAGCGACGGGATGATCCAGCTGGTGCTCATCATGGCCAGCATCCGGGGGCGCAGGCGCTCCGGGTACGCCTGGCCGATGGCGGTGTTGACGGACACCCCGACCATGCCGGCCGCGAGCCCGTCCACGAACCGCCCCGCGGCGAGCTGCCATATGGAGGTGCTGGTGGCCGAGACCAGCAGGGTGACCACCGACAGCACCATGCCCGCCGCCAGCGGCCGGCGGGCCCCGGCGCGGTCGGCCCAGTGGCCGCCCATGACCCCGCCGAGGAGGCTGGCCGCCACGAAGCAGCCGGCCACCACCGGGAACAGCGAGACCCCGTCCAGGTCCTCGGCCGCCGTCGGCAGGGTGGGTACCACCGCCAGGGCGGCGAACCCGGTCAGGAACATCACCGCGGTGAAGGTGGTCGTGGCGGCCGCGTACTCCCGGGAGAACATCCCGGCCTCGGAGTCCGCGGGCCGGTTCAAAGCTTGCTCAGACATTGCTTCCCAACTGTGGAAGACCGGTGATCGCGTCATGGGTATCGCAGGCCAGCCACTGCGCGAGGGCTCGCAGGGCCTCGTGCGACTGCGCCGACGGCCGCCACCGCAACTCGGTCCCGATGAGCTCGGTGGCCATGACGCCCTGCCGTACGGCAGGTTGGGGGAGATCTTCCCAGAGGGTGCGGCGGGCGATGAGCGCGACCAGTTCGGCCAACTCCTCCTCGGTGTAGGTCTCGGAGGCGAGGTTGAACACCGGCTGGGTGACCGGCGCGGAGAGGACGGCCTCGATCGCCGAGGCCAGGTCGCGGTAGTCCACGATCTGGTGCCGGCGGCTGCGGTCCAGCAGCAGCGAGCGCCGAGTCCAGGCGCGGTGCATCCAGTTCGCGGCCGCGCCCTCCACCAGGACGCCGGGGCCGACCGGTTCGGCCGAACGCAGCACCTGCACCTCGACGCCGTGCTCCGCGCCCCAGCGGCGGCACTGCTCCTCCTCGTGCCACCAGGCCAGCGCCGTCGGGTCGTTCGGCGCCTCCGTCACCGAGGTCTCGGTGACGGACTGTTCGTCGGTGCCCCGGTAGACCGCCGAGGAACCGACGTAGACCAGCCGGTCGATCCGGCCCTGGCCGGCCGCCGCGAGCACTCCCGCCAGGGCGTCCGGACCGTCGCCGGGGGAGCCGAGGTGCACCAGGTGGCCGGCGTCGTCCAGCTGCCCGGTCCCGGGCGCGTCCGGGAGGTGGACCGCCCGGATCCCCAAGTCGCCGAGAAGACCGGCGAGTTGGTGGCCGAAGCCGCCGTTGCCGCCGGTCACCGTCACCCGGGCGGGGCGCCCCGTCTCCTCGGTGTGCGCGGCTTCCCCGGCCCGCGAGGCCTCTCCGGTCCGTGCGGCTTCCCCGGCCCGCTTGGCCCGGCTGCCCTCGGCGAACGCGACGATCGCCAACTCCCGCACCGGCGCGATGAGTTCACCCAGTTCCTCGGCGGTGTAGTCCTCGCACAGGCCGCCGGGGCCGAGGGTGTCCATCACGGCGCGGGTCAGTTCCTCCGCCGGCGGTTCGGTCGTGACGGAGGCCACGACCGCCCCCATCGCGAACGCCGTCTCCCACACGGGCCGGGCTATCCGCTCGGACAGCGAGGACGGGGGAACGGCGTCGAAGGCCGTACGGGACTGCTCCGCCAACCCGAGGCGCCGCAGGTACCGCTCGGTTTCGAGGTACTCCCACTCGGCGTCCTTGCCGTGCCGGACGGCCGTCCGGGCGTCGCCGTACTGGTAGAACGGGACGACCGCGAACTGGGTGCAGTCGAACGTCGACGGCACCACGGCCCGGCTGGTGAACAGGGCGGCCTCCCGCCAGCCGTGGGTGCTGTTCCCGGCGATGCTGGGCACCTCGCTGTGGTCCACCGTGCAGGGCACGGCCACTCGGATCGGCACCTCCAGCGAGTTCAGGTACCGCTGCATCACGACGTCGTAGGGCCAGCCGACCCCGCGCTCGGCCGCGAAGCCCGTGTAGCCGCGGGCCGCTCGTGCCGGGAGCATCAGAGCCAGGCACGGGGTGTGCTCCTCGACGGCGTACGTCCACTGCTCGCCGGCCAGCGCCGCGAGCCGCACCGCCGCACCGGTGCGGCCTTCCCAGCCCGCGTAGAAGGCCACCGCTTCGTGCGGGACGGCCGCCGCGACCTGCTCGGCGTACGCGAAGAACCCCTCGGCCAGCACCACGTCGTCCTGGAGCACCAGGTGGTGGGTGGCGTCCGGTGCCACGCTGTCCCAGGCGAGCGCCGCGGAGCGCAGCGCCGTCGGCGGACCCTCGGGCTCGGGATCCGTGACCACCCGCACCCGTCCGGCGGTGTCCGTCTCCGCGATCAGTGTGGCCGCCTCGACGCGTTTCGGGTGCGTCATCACCGCACCGCTCAGCCGGACCGGTCCGTTGGTGGCGGCCGTGTGGTTCTGGGAATCCATGGCAATACCTCGCAGAAATGGGTGGCACATTTCGGGGGGAACTACGGGAGGACCGCGCCGGCAGGTCCGGCGGTACTGCGGAACGGGCCGGGAGCCCGCCGGTCACTCAGGAATCGGCGTCTTCCGCATTCTTGTTGCGCACCTTGCGCTCGTTGTCCTCCAGGCCGTGGTCCATGCCCTGTTCCCGTTCGAGCCGGATCATTTCGGCGGGCCGGTAATTGAGGATGTAGGCGCGTCGATTGCGGTCGGAGGTGTTGCCGCGGGAATAGTGCAGGGTCTGGCCGGTGTGGGCGACGGCCTCGCCCGCGGACAATGGCACCGCGGTCGCGCCGGGCTCGTTCTCCGAGCAGTCGCATTCGATGTTCCGGCCGTCGCTGGTCGGGCGGTGGGCCCGCAGCGGTTCCTGGTGGGAGCCGCGGATGTACCACATGCAGCCGTTGTCCGGGGTCGCCTCGTCCAGTGCCACCCAGACCGTGACCGCGCGGGTGTCCGGCAGGTCGATCCAGTAGGCCGCGTCCTGGTGCCAGGGCGTCGGCACCGAGGAGCCCGGGGACTTGTGGATCATCATGTCGAAGTCCAGGACGGCGTCGTCGCCGATGAGCTCGCGCGCCACCGCCAAGGCCCTTGCCTGCAAAGGGAGTTCGCGCAGCGGGGCGTGGAGGGCGGAGGGCCACATGATCTGCGTGATGTTCTCGCGGACGCCCTCCCGGAGCGGGACGTGGGACGCGAGGTCGGAACGCTTGTCGCCGCTCTCGATCTCGCCGCTGAGGAGCTTGTCGTAGATCTCGCGGTGGGTTTCGAGTTCCTCGGGGGAGAGGATCGTCCCGACCGGGGCGAACCCGTCCCGCAGGAACGCCTCGGTCCGTAAGATGCCGGCTTGCGCTGTCATGACAATGAAGCCTTTCCTTCAGCTGCTGTCGTCGGATCTCTGAATCGCGGCCGGTGGCTCGGATCGGAAAGCGCCGCGCCGCTCGCGGGAAACACGCTGGGCGCGGAGGAAAAAGGCGCAGGAACCCGGCTCTCCGTCACGGTGCGGGAGTGTTCATCCGCACCTACGGGCAACGGGCTACCGGCGAGCAATCGGAACATGTCGCACCGGAAACATAATGGGATGTCTTTAAGATCGTCAAGAGATTGGTCCAGACCACCCATTCGTTGGGTTCTGTCCACTTTGTCAAGCTTCGCCCGGGCGGCGGGGCTCCGGTATTCGTCCGCACGCCCGGCGGGGCACGCGGATTTGGCCGGATGGGCACCGCTCGGGCGTCGATTTCGCGCCGCCTTTCCCGGGGCCGGGGGCATTCAAGGGTTCGCGTGAAATTAACGCAAGCCGCGGCGATCCCGTGTCACCAGCGGGCTTCCGTCCGGCGGAAGCGGCCGCCCGGCCGGCCGCCCCCGAAACGTGATCCCGGTCACCGGGCTCGTCGCCCGTTCCGTGATCACATCATTGGCCTCTCCCACCCCCCATACCCCCCGGAGGCTGGCATGGCCGGCGTCGGCACCGTCTCGCCCGAAGGCCTGAAGGTCCAGGCCGCACACCGCAGGAACCCCTACGCGTACATGCTCACCGACGGAGAACTGGACGCCCTGCTGCTGGAGGCCGGGCTCCGTCGCGCGGCGAGCATCTGGAAGCAGCACACCACGGAGGAGCTGCGGGCGCCCCGGGGCACCTATCCGCGCCCGGCGATGGGGTTCGTCCTCCTGGACGCCACCGCGGGCGGCTGGATCCCGAACGAGGAGGCGGTGCTCGGCGTGGTCACCATCGGGGAGGGCGGTCACGCCTTCCTGCCGAGGGCGGCCGCCAAGGCCGCGGCCCACCGCCGGCTCGGCCGCAACAACGGCGAGGCCGTGCACGTCGACCCGCACCTGCTCGGCACGGGCGGGTTCCGCTACGGACACTCCGCCGAGGTGCGCGGGCAGATCGTCGCCGCCAGCTCGCAGAGCACCGACCAGGACCTCTACGAGGCGGCCCGGCTGGCCGGCGACTTCGTCGACGCGGTGACCGGCCGGCACCTGGACTGGGAGCACGAGCACGGCCAGGGGGACTGGGCCGCGGCCGACGGCGCGCCGGGACGTGAGTACCGGGCCATGACCGACTGGTTCGAGCCGAGCTGAGGGTCCGTCCGTCGGCTCACGACCCGGCCGACTCCTCGGCGCCGCAAGGCTGGTGGAAGACGGCCGCCGATCGGATGCCCGTCCGGCGCCCGTCGGCCCGCCCATCCGGCGCCCGTCGGCCCGCCCGTCGGACGGGCGTCGGCCCGCCCGTCGGACGGACATCCGACGGGCGGCGCGTCGACGGATCAGCCGGTCGCCTGGGGGAAGACCTCCCGCAGCAGCGGATCCGGCAGGCCGCGCTTGCGCCACTCGCGCGGGTAGCCGAGCGACACCTCCGTGAACGGGACGCCGTCGTAGGTGGTCAGGCGCGGGATGTGGAGGTGGCCGTAGATCATCGCGGCGGTGTTGAAGCGGGTGTGCCAGTCGGCGGTCAGCTCGGTTCCGCACCACTGGGCGAACTCGGGGTACCAGAGGATGTCAGTGGGCTGGCGGACCAGCGGGTAGTGGTTGACCAGGACGAGGGGGACGTCGGGGTCGCAGGCCGCCAGCCGCTTCTCGGTCAGCCGGACGCGCTCGCGGCACCAGGAGTCGCGGTCCGGGAACGGGTCCGGGTGGAGCATCCGCTCGTCCGCGCAGACGATGCCGCTCTCGTAGGCGGCCGCGAGGGAGGCCTCCTTGGTGGTCGTGCCCGGCGCGTGGAAGGAGTAGTCGTAGAGCAGGAACAGCGGGGCGATGCGGACCGGTCCGCCGGGGCCCTCCCAGAGCGGGAACGGGTCCTCGGGGGTCACCACGCCGAGTCGGCGGAGGCGCTCGACCAGGTGCTCGTAGCGGGCCACCCCGCGCAGCTGCACCGGGTCCTCGGGGTGGGTCCACAGTTCGTGGTTGCCGGGCACCCACACCACGCGGGCGAAGCGTTCGGCGAGCAGGCCGAGGGCCCACTCGATGCTGGTGGTGAGCTCGGCGACGTCGCCGGCGACGAGCAGCCAGTCGCCGGGGTGGGAGGGCCGGAGCTTCTCCACCAGGTCGCGGTTCTCCTGGTAGGAGATGTGCAGATCGCTCACGGCGAGCAGCCGCCCGCCCGTCGGGGTGGGCCGTTCCGACCGTGCGTCGCTGCGGTTCTCCGTAGTCACTCCTGCCCCCTGAGGTCGCTCGGCCGATGGGGCCCACCCTACGCGGCGGGCCGGGGGAGCGGGGAGGGTTGACGGGATCGGCCGTGCGACCCGTCGGCCCGGCGGCCGAGGTCAGCCCGGCGAGCCGGTCGCGCGACATGGGGCGGATCAAAGCTCAGCAAGCGTTGGTGGAAGGGCAGTTGGCCGCATCGCGGAGCTGATCTCGTCGAGCATCCGGGGAGAGGTGGTGTCGGTGACGGAGCGATCATCGGCCGCTGGTCCGGCGGTGACGGTAACCGGCCAATGAGGCTTGGGCGGTTCTTGGTGTCGTCTTGACTCTTGACAGTGAGTCATGTCCGCGACAGCTTGGGTGCACCCCCACCCGTGGACCCCCACACCGAGAGGTCTCTCATGAAGAAGCCGCTCATAGGTACGGCCGCAACGCTCCTGTTCGCCGGGGCAACCGCCCTGGTCGGAGCCGTTCCGGCCCAAGCCGCAGCCCCCGCCGCCGAGTCCGCGGCCAAGCCCGTCAGCGCCGTCACCTTCGCCGGGACGGTGGCGCTCAGCAACTGCTCCGGCTCGCTGGTGCGGATGCCCGGCTCGGCCGCGAGCGACCCGGCCCTCATCCTCTCCAACGGCCACTGCCTGGAGACCGGTATGCCCGGCCCGGGCCAGGTGGTCCTCAACCGGTCCTCCAGCCGGACCTTCACCCTGCTCAACGCCAGCGGCAGCGGTGTCGCCACGCTGCGCGCGAACAAGATCGTCTACGGCGCGATGACCGACACCGACGTGTCGATCTACCAGCTGAACACCAGCTACGCCTCGATCCAGTCCCAGTACGGGATAGCCCCGTTGACCATCGCCGCCACCCACCCGGTCCAGGGCACCTCGATCCGGGTCGTCTCCGGCTACTGGAAGAAGATCTACTCCTGCTCGGTCGACGGCTTCGCCTACCGGCTGAAGGAAGCCGACTGGACCTTCAAGGACTCGGTCCGCTACACCTCCACCTGCAACGTGATCGGCGGCACCTCCGGCTCGCCGGTGGTCGACGCCTCGACCAATCAGGTGGTCGCGGTCAACAACACGATCAACGAGAGCGGCCAGACCTGCACCCTGGACAACCCCTGTGAGGTCGACCAGAACGGCGCGGTGACGGTGCGTCCGGGCATCGGCTACGCCCAGGAGACGTACGGCATCCCGGCCTGTTTCGCCGCCGGCAACCGCTTCGACCTGACCCTCCCCGGCTGCACCCTGCCCCGCCCGTAGTCCGCAAGGCGAACCCGCTGACCAGCACTTTTCTCCCGATGGGCCATCCGCGAACGGCGGGTGGCCCATTCGGCCGTCCATCGGCCGACCGCCGCGGCACCCCGGTTCGCACCACCTGCACCACCTGCACTACCCGCACTGCCCGTACCACCCGCACCGCCCGTACCACCCGTGCCGCCCGGCCGAACCGGCAGGCGGCAGTCATGTCACTTGAAACGATGGAGAGTTGATGACCACCACCGTGAGAAGGCTGCTGGCGTCCGCCCTGCTGATACCGCTGCTCACCGTCGGCGGCCTGGCGAACCCGGCGTCCGCCGCCGACGGCCAGGGCGGCCAGGGCGCGCAGGGCGGCCAAGGAGCCCAGGGCGACCAGGGCAACGGCTCCCGCCACGGCCGCAGCCCGGCCGACGACCCGAACGCCGACATCAAGGACCGCCTGGCGGCGATCCCCGGGGTGACCATCACCGAGGAGAAGCCGACCACCACCGGTCACCGCTACTTCATCGCCACCTACACCCAGCCGATCGACCACAACCGCCCCTGGCTGGGCACCTTCCAGCAGCGCTTCAGCCTGCTGCACCGCGGCTACGACCGCCCGACCGTCTTCTACACCAACGGCTACACCCTCGGCACCAACCCGTCCCGCACGGAGCCGACCCGGCTGGTGGACGGCAACCAGGTGTCCATCGAGTACCGGTTCTTCACCCCCTCCCGTCCGGAGCCGGCGGACTGGTCCAAGGCCGGCATCCGCCAGGGCGCCGCGGACTCGCACCGGCTGGTGACCGCGCTGAAGCGGATCTACCAGCAGGAGTGGCTGTCCACCGGCGCCAGCAAGGGCGGCATGTCCTCCACCTTCTTCCGCCGCTTCTACCCGGACGACGTGGCCGGCACGGTCGCCTACGTCGCGCCCAACAACACGAACGTCAACGACTACGCGGCGTACAGCGAGTTCTTCCGCACCGTCGGCACCCCCGAGTGCCGGTCCAGGCTGAACGCCGCCCAGCGCGAACTGCTGGTGCGCCGCGACCGCCTGGAGGCCCGCTTCGTCGCCGACAACAAGGCGGCCGGCTCCACCTTCAACACCCTCGGCACCCCGGACCGGGCGTACGAGGCCGGTGTGCTGGACGTGATCTGGGCGTTCTGGCAGTACAGCCTGGAGTCCGACTGCGCCAAGGTCCCGGTGGCGGCCACCGCGACCGACGACGAGCTGTACGCGTGGTTCGACTCGCAGTCCGGCATCACCGGCAACAGTGACCAGTCGCTGGCGAAGTACACCGCGTACTACTACCAGGCGGCCACCGAGCTGGGCGCGCCCTTCTTCGACGTCTCGCACCTGAAGGGCGTGCTGCACTACGACTACAAGGAGCTCTACTCGGTCCGCAGCTACGTGCCGAAGGAGATCCCGACCGTCTTCAACCCGAACGCGATGCCCGACATCGACCGCTGGGTGAAGCGCGAGGGCGAGCGGATCATGTACGTCTACGGCGGCAACGACCCGTGGGGTGCCAAGCCGTTCCACCTGGGCCGGGGCAGCGAGGACAGCTACGTCTACACCGTGCCCGGCGGCAACCACGGCTCCAAGATCGAGCAGCTGCCCGCCGAGCAGTCGGCGGCGGCCACCGCGAAGGTGCTGGAGTGGGCCGGCCTGGGCGACCCGAACGCCGCCCGCTCGCTCGCCACGTCGCCGCAGGCGATCCCGGAGTTCGGCCCGCTGGACGCCGAGGGCCAGCGGCTGGAGCAGGAGCGCCGCCCGCTGTAGTGCCGAGCGGCGGCAAGCCGTAGGCGGCACACAGCACACAGCAAGCAGTAGGCAGTAGACAGCACCAGAGCAGGAGGCCGCCCTGGGACCGCGGGGCGGCCTCCTCGCGTTTCCCGGCGAGCCCCTGCCCGAAGCAATGAATCGGTGCTTCAATGCTTCCATGGCCTACCGACGTACTCCCGCCGTACAAGCCCGCCTGGACGCCCAGCGCGAAGCGGTGCTCCAGTCGGCGGTCGGCCTGCTCGCCGAGCGCGGCTACGGCGGCTGCACGATGGCCGCCGTGGCGGACCGCGCCGGCATCGCCACCGGCAGCCTCTACCAGCACTTCGCCAACAAGGCCGAGCTGTCGGTCCAGCTGTTCCGCCGGGTGGTGACCGGCGAGATCGAGGCGGTCAACGCCGCCGTCGCCCGCCGGGACACCCCGCAGCAGCGGATCGCCGCCGTGGTCGAGACCTTCGCCGCCCGCGCCCTGCGCGCGCCCCGGCTGGCGTACGCGCTGCTGGTGGAACCGGCCGACACGGTGGTCGACGCCGAGCGCCTGGTCTTCCGGCGGGCGTTCCGCGACGTGATCGCCACCGAGATCACCGCCGCGGTGGCGGCCGGCGAGCTGCCCGAACAGGACGCGGTACTGACCGCCGCCGCCCTGGTCGGCGCGGTCGGCGAGGCGCTGGCCGGACCGCTCGCCGCGCCGCCGGCCGTCGCGCCGCCGGCCGTCGAGAGCGCCGGTCCCGGACACGGCGCCGGCCCCACACACAGCACGGGTCCCGAACACAGCGACAACACCACGGTGGTCCCCGCCCTGGTGTCCTTCACCCTGCGTGCCCTGGGAGGACGCGATGACAGCGACGCATGAGGTCACCAACCAGGTGCCCCTGCCGTACGGACACGACACCGCCGCCGACCCCGCCCTGCTCGCCGCCCTCCAGCGGGCCGGTGCCGGCTGGGCCGAGCCCGAGCTGCGCGAGCTGGGCCGGCTGGCCGGCTCCGAGCAGGCCGCCGAATGGGGCCGGCTGGCCAACGAGAACCCGCCGGTGCTGCGCACCCACGACCGGTTCGGCAACCGGATCGACGAGGTCGAGTTCCACCCGGCCTGGCACGAGCTGATGCGCACCGCCGTCTCGCACGGCCTGCACGCCGCGCCCTGGCGCGACGAGCGCCCCGGCGCCCACTCCGCCCGCGCCGCCAAGTTCTACGTCTGGGGCCAGGTCGAGGCCGGCCACACCTGCCCGGTCTCGATGACCTACGCCGCCGTCCCGGCGCTGCGCGCCACCCCCGCCCTGGCCGCCGAGCTGGAGCCGCTGCTGGCGGCCACCGAGTACGACTTCGGGCTGCGCGAGCCGCGCACCAAGCGCGGGCTGATCGCCGGCATGTCGATGACCGAGAAGCAGGGCGGCTCGGACGTCCGCACCAACACCACCACCGCCGCGCCGCAGCCGGACGGCACCTACCGGCTCACCGGCCACAAGTGGTTCACCTCGGCGCCGATGTCCGACCTCTTCCTGACCCTCGCCCAGGCCCCGGGCGGCCTCAGCTGCTTCGTGCTGCCGCGCGTCCTCCCGGACGGCAGCCGCAACCGGCTGCGGCTGATGCGGCTCAAGGACAAGCTCGGCAACAAGTCCAACGCCTCCGCCGAGCTGGAGTACGACAGCGCGGTCGGCCTGCTGGTCGGCGAGGAGGGCCGGGGCGTGCGGACCATCATCGAGATGGTCAACATGACCCGCCTGGACTGCACCGTCGGCGCCGCCTCCGGGATGCGCTACGGCGCCACCCGGGCGGTCCACCACGCCCTGCACCGGCGGGCGTTCGGCAAGGCGCTGGTCGACCAGCCGCTGATGCGCAACGTGCTCGCCGACCTGGTGGTGGAGTCCGAGGCGGCGACCACCGTCGCGATGCGGCTCGCCCACGCCACCGACCTCACCCTCGCCGGGGACGAGAACGAGGCGCTGGTACGGAGGCTGGGTCTGGCGGTGGCCAAGTACTGGGTGTGCAAGCGCGGTCCGGCGCACTCCGCCGAGGCGCTGGAGTGCCTGGGCGGCAACGGCTACGTCGAGGAGTCCGGGATGCCCCGGCTCTACCGGGAGGCACCGCTGGTGTCGATCTGGGAGGGCTCCGGCAACGTCGCCGCGCTGGACGCGCTGCGTGCCATGGCCAAGCACCCGGAGAGCGTCGAGGCGTTCCTCGGCGAACTCGACGCCGCCGCCGGCGCGGACCGCCGGCTGGACGCGGCCGTCGCCGCCCTGCGCAAGGAACTGACGGACCTGGGCGACCTGGAGTACCGCACCCGCCGGCTGGTCGAGTCGATGGCCCTGGCCTTCCAGGGATCGCTGCTGGTCCGGTTCGGCAGCCCGGCGGTGGCCGACGCGTTCTGCGCGAGCCGGCTGGGCGGCGACCACGGCGCGGCCTTCGGCACCCTGCCGGCCGGGGTCGACACCGCGGCGATCATCGACCGGGCCCGGCCGGTGCCCGCGTGAGCGACCGTGGCCGTGCCCGCACCCCCGTGCTCACGGCCGGCTGCCCGCGCCCGTGTCCGTGGCCGCGCCCGTGGCCGGCTGGCCGACGCTCTGCCGGACCCTGATCGGCGGAGCACCGGTCGTCGCCCGCCGGTCAGCCGACCGTCCGCAGCACCTCCAGCGCCTGGGCGTGCAGCTCGGGCGCGGCGGTGAGGAAGCCGTCGGAACCGGCCGTCCAGGCCGACCCGGCGGCGTCCGTCACCGTCGCGCCCGCCTCGCTCGCGATCAGCGCGCCGGGCAGCAGGTTGCCCGCGTCCGGGCCGTACTCCCAGAACAGCGCCAGGTGCCCGGAGCCGACCTGGGCCACCTGGAGCGCGGTCGGGCCGAGGTTGCGCACCGCCAGCACCGCGCCCGCCATCGCGGACAGCGACTCGCCCGCCCGGCGCAGCGCCACCGGGTCGGCCGCCACCCGCGGCGGCTGGCTGGTGGCCGCGACGGTGGCGGCCAACTCCCGCTCCAGCGGCGCGATCGGCCGTCCGTCCAGCTCGGCCCCGCCGCCGAGCACCGCCCGGTAGGTGCGGCCGTCCTGCTCCGGGGCGTGCACCACGGCCAGCACCGCCGCGCCGTCCCGCACCAGGGTGGCGGTCACCGCCCAGTGCGGCTGCCCCAGCAGGTACTGCACCGCGCCGTCGGTCGCGTCGGCCAGCCACCACTCGCCTTCGGTGGGCACCGGGCCGTCCAGCTCCTCGGGGGCCCAACCGGCCTGCGGGCGCAGGGCGGTGAGCCGTTCCCGCAGCGCGGCGGCGGCCGGGCCGTCCAGTTCGGCGAACCGGACCGCCGCCTCCCCGACCGTCCGCCCGGTGACCGGTTCGGCGGGCCGGCGCGCCGCCAGCCGCGCACCGACCTCGCGCACCGCCGTCTCCACACCCGCCGCCAGCGTCCACAGTTCGTCGTCCATCGCGGCGACTCCTCCGTTCCCGGGCCGGCTGGTTCCGGCCGCCGGGGACAAGGAGTACCGTCAGGGCTGCCGAACAGGACGGGCGAGCCGCCGGGAACGACGGGGATCGGACACCATGGACCTCTCCACTGCCGATCCGGACAGCGTGCTGGACATCCTCGACCGCCGCCTGGTCTGCGCCCTCCAGGTGGACGGACGGGCCGAGCCCGGCCGGATCGCCGAAGTGCTGGGTGTCTCCGCCCGGACGGTCACCCGCCGTCTGGCCCGGATGCGGCAGGCCGGGGTGCTGCGGGTGGTCCGGCTGCCCGATGTCGAGGACGCCGCCGTGGGCGCCCTGTTGCTGCGGGTCCGGGTGCTGAGCGGCCGGGTGGACGCCATCGCGCGGGCCCTCGCCGACCGCTCCGACGTCCCGTTCGTCGATGTGATGCTCGGCGGCCACGAGGTCGGCGCCGTGGTGCTCACCGACGCCGGCTCCCGGGACCGGCTGCTGTACGGGCAACTGCCCGCGACCGGCGCCGTCACCGAGACCACCACCCACGCCGTGCTGCACGCCTTCGCCGACGCCGGGCAGTGGCGGGCCGGGTACCTGACCGGCGCGGAGAGCGCCGCGCTCACCCGGCCCGCCGTCGCACGCCCCGCCGTGCCCCCGCCGCCGGACGGCCTGGACCGCGCGCTGCTGGAGCGGCTGGGCGAGGACGCGCGGCAGTCCCACGCCGTCCTGGCCGCGGCCGTCGGCGCGCCCGAGTCCACGGTGCGCCGCCGCCTGCACCGGCTGGACGGGGCCGGGCTGCTGCGCACCCACGCCACGGTGGACCCGCGGCTGCTCGGCCTGGCCGTGGACGCCAACCTCTGGCTGGACGTGCCACCCGGCCGGCTCGCCGAGGTCGGCACGGCGCTGGCCCGCCACCCGCAGGTGCACGGGGTGTTCGCCACCAGCGGCCCGACCAACCTGCTGGCCACGGTGTTCTGCCCGGACCACGGCGAGCTGTACCGCTTCCTCACTGACACCCTCGGCCCGCTCGGCATCGCGCGGGCCGAGACCACCATCACCGCCCGCGCGGTGAAGCGGGCCGGTGTGCTGCTCCGGCCGCCGTCGCGGCGGGCGTAGCCCGGCGGCCGCCGTTACCCGGGGGGTAATCGACGTCCGCCGCCGGGCCGGGCAGGCTGGTGCCACCCCGGTGCGGCCGCCACGGCCCCGGGCTCCCACCCCCTGTCTGGAGGCGATCCGCCATGTCCGCCCACGCGCCCGCCCGCACGCCCGCCCGGCCCGGTGCCGCCTCCCCGCTCCGGACGGTGCGCGGCGCCCTCGCCCTGGACGCCCTGGTCACCGGCGGCAACGGCCTGGCCTACCTGGCCTTCTCCGGCCCGCTCGGCGAGCTGTTCGGCGCCGCCCGCACCACCGTGGCCGGCACCGGGCTCTTCCTCTTCGGGTACGCGCTCGCGGTCGGCGCGCTGGCCGCCCGCCGGCGGCTGCCGGTGCCAGGGGTGCGGGCCGTGATCGGCCTCAACCTGGCCTGGGTGGTGCTCAGCCTGGTCGCGCTGGAGCTGTGGCCGGCGCCGACCACCGCCGGGTCCGTCTGGATCCCGGCGCAGGCCGCGGTGGTGGCGCTGTTCGCCGTCCTCCAGTTCACCGCGCTGCGCCGACGGGCCCGGGCGAAGGGTTAGGTCCTGCCCGGACAGGGCCTGGCTAGGCCGGCGAGCGCAGGAAGTCCGCCGTCTCCGCGTCGGTCGGCAGGAAGGTCTCCAGGGCCAGCTCGGAGACGGTGACGTCCAGTGGCGTGTTGAAGGTCGTGATGGTGGAGAGGAAGGAGAGCACCCGCCCCTCGTGCCGGATCCGCAGCGGCAGCGCGAGCGGGAGTCCGTCGGTGGCCGGACCGCCCGCGTCCAGCCCGTCCGCCCCGGCGCCGGCCGGTTCCGGGTAGCCGCTGACCTCCTCGTACAGCCTGCGCAGCGGTTCGGCGTGGACCAGCTCCAGCCGGCGCTCCATCCGCTCCAGCAGGTGCCGCCGCCACTGCGGCAGGTTGGCGATGCGCGGCGCCAGCCCGTCCGGGTGCAGGGTGACCCGGACCGCGTTGAACGGCGGTTCCAGCAGGTGCGGGGCGACGCCGTCCAGGAGCAGCCGGAGCGAGCGGTTGGCCGCCAGCACCCGGAAGGACCCGTCGACCACCAGCGCCGGGTACGGGTCGTGGGCGGCCAGCAGCCGCTCCATCCCGTCGCGCAGCGCGGCCATCGCGGGGGCGTCCAGCGGCGTCTCGGGGTAGTGCGGGGCGTAGCCGGCCGCGAGCAGCAGGGTGTTGCGCTCGCGCACCGGGACGTCCAGCTGCTCGGCCAGCCGCAGCACCAGTTCCCGGCTCGGGCGGGCGCGGCCGTTCTCGACGAAGCTGAGGTGGCGGGTCGAGGAGTCCGCCCGCAGTGCCAGTTGCAGCTGGCTGAGCTGCCGCCGTTCCCGCCAGCCGCGCAGCAGCGGACCGACGCCGCTTCCCGTCGGGCCGCCCATGCCCGCCATGATCGTCATGGCCCAGGACGGTACTCGAACGACCCCGGTCGGCGGCAGGGGGACGCGCGGGATCAGACGCCGGTGCTCGACCCCGGCCGGATGACCATGAGCACCACGACCACGGCCCACAGCAGGTTGAACACCCCGCCGGTCATCGGCAGCAGCTTCAGGCCGCCGACGGCCTTGGTGTGCCGCTCGTCCGACGGGTCGAGTTCCAGCGCGTCCACGGCGGCCTGCTGGCCGGGCAGCACGAAGAGCAGCAGGGCGAGCGCGGCGATCGCGGTCAGCACCATCGAGACGATCACCCAGGACTGCCCGAGCACGTCCATCACCTGGGCCAGGCCGATGCCCAGCACCGGCACCGCGACCCCGAGCAGCGCGTAGACCTGGGTGATCCGGTGCAGCACGCGCAGCACACCGGCGTCGGAGGCCCGGTCCGGTCCGCCGGCCAGTGCGGCCTTCGCCCGGCGCGGGAACATGCTGACGGCCACCGCGACCGGGCCTATGAACAGGACCGACACGAGGACGTGCAGGCTCAGCAGGAACTTGGCCATGGCGGGCACCCTTTGGATCCGGTGGGAAGCTGGGTCGGCGGGCACGCGTGTTCGGCGTGCCCACGACCAGGCACGCTAACACCGCTTATCCGCCGGCCCGCCGGGCGGGTGGGCGCCGGGCGACGCCGCCGAGCGGCGGGCGCCGGGCGCCGGGTGGCGGTCTCCGTCCCCGGCTCAGCGCGCGGCCGTGAGCTCCACGATCCGGGGCGGGGCGGTGCTGACGGCGGCGACGGCGGCGGCGTGCTCCGGGTCGGTCCAGTCGAGCAGGTGCAGGTCCTCGTGCCGGCTGCGCAGCGGTGACCCCGGCGGGACGGCCAGTGGCAGGGCGGAGAGGTCGATCCGGCCGAGGGTGTCCAGGGTGGCCCGCCCTATCTTGATCAGCGACTCCTTGCGCACCCAGAGCCGCAGGAACGCCCGTTCCGGCTCCGGGTCGGCCTCGACCAGGGCGAGTTCGGCCGGGGCGAGCACCCGGCGGGCGACCGAGCCCAGTGAGCCGCCCCGGGCGGACAGCTCGACGTCCACCCCGATCGGCTGGAACCCGGCGCCGGCCGCGACCACGCCCCGGGTGTGCGACAGGCTCACGTGCACCCCGGGGTGGTCCGGCAGGTAGGGCCTGCCGTGGTCGGCGAGCCCGCAGTCCGGGCACTGCTGGGCGAGGACGATCCCGGCCACCGGCACGCCGAGCAGCCGGGCGGCGCAGAGCCGCACCAGCAGGTGCCCGGCGGTGAAGTCGACCCGCCCGGACTCCTGCCGGAAGCGCGCGGCGCGCTCCCGCTCCATGACGGTCAGCAGGTGCTCGCCCACCTCGGGGTGTCGCAGTACGGCGTCGGCGGACGCGACGGAGACGAGCGGCGCGCTCTGGTCCTGGGCCTCGGTGGTCATGCCTCCAACCTAGGGCCTGTCGCCGGACTCACCGTCCGCGGGGCCTGGCGGACGGTGACGACACGCCGGGTGAGCAGTGCCCTATTTGTGTGAATTTCAGATTCAATCTGATGCCCTGTAAGGTGCGAATAGTCCGATTTAATGTTGGATGTCCTGGATCTGCTGGATCGCAGGGGGTTGCGTGGAACGCGGCAGGGTCCCGACCTGCCCTTTCTCATACACGGAGGAATTGTCGATGGGTCAGTCCACAGGTTCACCGCGTCACAGAACGACCGCCAGGAGGGCGCCGGCGATACCCAGGCGCCGGGCCGTCCGGGTCGCCGCGGCGACCGCCGCCGCCATGCTGCCGCTGGCCGCGGTGCTGACGGTCGGTTCGGCCGCCCCGCTGGCCCCGCCGCTGGGTGCCTGCTCCGGGCCCGACTGCCCCGCCACCTGGCCGCCGGTCAACAACGGCGACTTCCCCGGCCGCGACGCCGCCATCAGCGTCTTCACCGGCGGCGACTACACCGTGAACGGCCGCGCCGCCGAGGCCGAGGGCAAGATCGTCGCGCTGGGGAACCTGACCGTCGACAAGGACGGCGGCGGCATCTACAACATGGGCGTCGTCGGCGTCGGCTCACGCGTCGTGCCGCCGAACGGCAGTGACTTCGTGACCGCCGGCGGCAACGTCGACGCCGTGGCCGGCAACACCATTCTGATCGGCGGCATCGACTCCAAGGAGTCGGCCTTCGGCAACCTCCGCCACGCGGGCACCGTCAACGGGAAGGTCAGCATCGACCCCACCGGAGAGCTGATCAAGGACCCGAACGCCGCCGCCCCGTACCAGGAGGTGCTGGCCCAGATCGAGAGCGTCTCCGCCTGCGTCGCCCGGGCCACCGCGACCGGCACCGTCGAGGTCACCGCCAGCGAGGCGACCTTCACCGGTGACGGGACCAGCATGAAGCAGGTCTTCAACGTCACCCGGGACCTCGCCTCGCCCGGAGGCGGGCAGATCGGCCTGGTCTTCGCCGGCATTCCGGCCGGCGCCACCGTCGTGGTGAACATGCTCGGCGACAGCCCGGTCATCAACACCTACACCGGCACCGGCCTGGCCGGGGACCAGACCACCGAGATGCGCTCGAAGCTGATGTACAACTTCCCGACCGCGACCTCGGCCCGGATCCTCGGCAGCGCCCAGTTCCAGGGCTCGGTCCTGGCCGGCAACCCGGCCGGCACCACGACCCTCTCCGAGCCGGGCATGAACGGCCGGGTGTACCTGGCGGGCAACCTGATCCACACCGGTAACGGCGGCTACGAGATCCACAGCTACCCGTTCGACGGCGACCTGCCGGACTGCGGGGAGACGCCTGGCCCGACGCCGACGTCTCCGGCTCCGACGTCTCCGGCGCCGACTTCGCCGACCGCGACGTCTCCGGCTCCGACGTCTCCGGCGCCGACTTCGCCGACCGCGACGTCTCCGGCTCCGACGTCTCCGGCGCCGACTTCGCCGACCGCGACGAC
>NZ_JBHTWX010000088.1:0-13584 GCF_042792155.1 Kitasatospora sp. NPDC056651
GTCCGCCAAGGCCGGGCCCGGGCCGTCGCGGCGCCCGGGTCAGGGGGTGGTGCACACGGCGGTCGCCCGGATCGACTCCGTGACGGTGTTGGTGTTGGTGCCGCGCACCACCCAGACGCTGCCGCTCGGGTAGGAGTCGGTGAAGAAGATCCGGAAGGCGCTGGTCTGGCCGCCACCGCCGGTGGGCACCTCGCCGGAGGGACAGGCCACCGTGGCGAACCCGTTCCCGCCCGGGGCGACGTCGACGAAGTCGCCGAAGACCTGGTCGTGGGCGGCCAGCAGCGAGGGGTTGGCGGCGGCCGGGTCACCGGGGACGACGACGGCCGGCTTGGCGGCGGGCCTGGTGACGGGCTTGTTGTCGGCGACGGCCGCGGTGCTCGCGGCCAGGACGCCGACGACGGCGAGGGCGGTCAGGACGATGGGCTTGGTACGGGCCATGGCGGCCTCCTGCGGGTTCGGGGAAGGTGCGGATTCGTCGACGGGGACTGCCCCCGGCGCCGGGTCCGATGCGTACCCGAACCAAAACCTCCCGCCACCGCCGGACCCGGCGTCGGCTACCCGGACGGCGCAACGCCGCCGCCCGGCCGGGCCAACGACCGGGCGGGCGGCCCCGCCCGCCCGGACGGCCCAGCCCAACCGCCCTGCGGGCAGGCCGGGTTGACCCGAAATCCGGGCGTGCGCCGTCAGGCGAAGAAGAGGGCGGTCAGCCACTTCCGGGGGACGCCCGGGTTCGGGTCGGCGAAGAAGCGCCGGCCCGCCGCGCGCAGGTCGTCCCGGGTGAGGAACCCGGCACCGGAGCGGTCGAGCCGGTCGAACTCCTCGACGGCGGCGGGGTCGGTGATGCTCCGGGCCTTCAGGTACTGCCGGAACTGCGCCTTGCCGACCCGGCCGTCCCGACCCGTGTCCATCAGGCAGTACGCCGCGCACGCGAACCGGGTGACGTGCTCGGGGGCCGGGTCGGGCGTGCTCCCGGCGGCCCTGCGGTCGGCGTCCGCGAGCAGCTCGCCCCGGAACACCCGGCCCCCGTGGTCCAGGCCGGCGTCCCGCAGGGCCGCCCAGAGTCCGTCGAACTCCTCCTCCACCAGCCGCCGTTGCGGCCCGGCGCCGAGCTGTCGGTCGATGACGCGCTGGAAGTCGTCCCAGGTGATCGCGCCGTCGAGATCGGCGTCGATGGTGTCGAACAACTCCAGGACCCTCTGCTGGTACGCCCCCACGGCCGTCATCCTTCTCTCCGTCCCCACGGTGATTGGCATGCGCAATTCACCGAGGAACCTAACCCATGGCCGCCCCGGGACCACCGCATTCCGGCCCCGGCGTGTCAGATCGGTGCGTGCCCCGTGAAGGAGAACGGCCGGGAGACGGCGGCCGGTTCGACGCCGGCCGACCCACCCCGGCCGCCGGCCGGCCACCCGGCCGTCAGGCACCGCCCTGGGCCGCCACCGGGTCGGTGACGCCGCCGGGTGAGGCCTCGCCGCCGACGTCCCAGCCCGCCAGGCGGGCCGCGGGCTCGTAGACGGACTCGTAGAAGTCGAGGACGGTGGCCCGCGGGTCGTCGCCGCCGCGGACGTCGTCGTAGTCCAGGACGGCCAGGTGGCTGCCGTTGCGTTCGAGCCAGCTCGCGGTGCCCGGGCGCAGCGGGTTGCCGGCCAGGCCCGCGGGTTCGGGGGCGGCGTAGGAGTAGAAGGCGGGCCTGGCGATGGTGTCGTCGCCGAACCAGAAGCCGGAGCTGACGACTTCGCGGGAGTAGGCCTCGCGGGTCACCGGGTCGACGGTCGCCGGCTGGGCGATCTCACGGCCGGAGAAGCGGGTGACGGCGATGTCGAAGGTGTGCCAGAAGTGGTGCACCGGGCTGGTCTTGCCGCAGAAGCGGGCGGCGAACTCCTCCAGCAGCAGGGCGACTTGGCTGAGGACCTGCCAGTAGCGGTTGACCCAGAACGGGTCGTAGGCGGCGTGTTCGGTGTCCTCGGCGAAGGGGCGGGCGGCGTCGGGCAGGTCGAAGGGGTGGGGGTGCGGGATGTCGATCGGTACGCCGATCGCGGTGAGGGCGTCGAGGGTGTCGCGGTAGAAGGTGGCCACCGACTGCCCGGTGAGCGGGAAGGAGACCCTTCGGCCGTCCGAGGAACAGACCAGCAGGCGGTGGTCGACGAAGTCGAAGTCGATGCAGAAGGTCCCGCCGCCGTCGGCCGTGGCCATCGGGCGGGTGGTGATGCCGCGCCCGGTGAGGTGGTAGGGGACGTTCCACCAGTGGTTGCGCCGGGCGCTGTGGGCCAGGCGGACCTTGCCGACGATCTGGGCGAAGCGGTGCAGGGTCTCCTTGGAGTCCCGCCACTGCGCCAGCGGGATCGGGGGGAACAGCTCCATGGGGCCACGCTAGGCCCGTGGGGGCGCTCACGCATCCGCTCCTCCCCGCTCCTCCCCCGGGCCGCCCGGGTGGCCCCGCGCGCCGCGCCGTCGCGCCGTACCGCGGGTTCTCCCCGGCGGGGGCGGGGGCGGGGTGCGCGGGAAGCCGGGCGGGGCGGCTTCCCGCGCGCCCCGCGTCCTATTCGACGATCTCGGCCTTCTCGATGACGACGTCCTCCTTGGGGACGTCCTGGTGGCCGGCCCTGGTGGCGGTGGGGACGGTCTTGATGGCGTCGACGACGTCCCGGCCCTCGACGACCTCGCCGAAGACGGTGTAGCCCCACTCCCGGGTGGTCTTGGCGGTGTGGTTGAGGAAGCCGTTGTCGGCGACGTTGACGAAGAACTGGGCGGTGGCGGAGTGGGGGTCCATGGTGCGGGCCATGGCCACGGTGTACGGGGTGTTCTTCAGGCCGTTGTCGGCCTCGTTGGGGACGGGGTCGCGGGTCTCCTTCTTCCTCAGGCCGGGTTCCAGTCCGCCGCCCTGGATCATGAAGGTGTTGATGACCCGGTGGAAGAGCGTCCCGTCGTAGAAGCCGTCCCGGACGTACTGGAGGAAGTTCTCCACGGTGGCCGGGGCCTTGTCCGCGTCGAGGCGCAGGACGATGTCGCCGTGGTTGGTGGTCAGTCTGACGTTCGACATGGCTACCTCGGGGGGTGGGTCGGGGCGGCGGGGCCGGGGGGAGGCTCGCGCCGCGTCAGTTGGCCAGGCTGAAGTCGCCGCCGACGGGGGCGGCGAGCTTGTCGATGCCGGTGAGGGTGGTGGGGGTGGCCACCGGGGTGGTGCTGTCGGTGGTGGTGCCGTCGCCGAGCTGGCCGGAGCCGTTGTGGCCCCAGGAGTGCACGGTGCTGTTCCCGGACAGGGCCATGGTGTGCTCGCGGCCGGCGGCCACCAGCCGTACGCCGCTCAGGCCGGGGACGGTGACGGGGGTGACGCGGAAGACGGTGGTGCCGTCGCCGAGCTGGCCGGAGGTGTTCTGGCCCCAGGCCTTGAGACGGTCGTCGCTGTCGGTGACGGCGAGGCTGTGGTTGGCGCCGGCGGCGATCTGGGTGATGCCGCCGCTCCAGGCGCCCTGGGTGGTGACGGGCGTGAAGCGGTTGATGGTGGTGTTGTCGCCGAGCTGGCCGGTGGCGTTGTAGCCCCAGGCCTTCACGGTGTTGCCGGTGCCCGGTTCGCCGGCCAGGGCGAGGCTGTGGTTGGCGCCGGCGGCGATCCGGGTGATCCCGGTCAGAGCGGTGACCTGGGCGGGGGTGCCGCGGCTGGCCGAAGTGCCGTCGCCTAGCTGGCCGTTGAGGCCGTGTCCCCAGGCCCAGACGGTGCCGTCCTCGCGCAGGGCGAGGCTGTGGTGGAGGCCGGCGGCGATGGCGACGACCTTGTGGAGGCCTTCGACCCGTACCGGGATGCCGCTGTCGGTGCTGCTGCCGTCGCCGAGCTGGCCGTGGGTGTTCTGGCCCCAGGCCATCACGGTGCCGTCGGCGAGCAGGGCGAGGCTGTGGGCGCCGCCGGCGGCGATGTCGGTGACGGTGGTGAGGTCGGCCACCTGGCCGGGGGCGTTGTGGCCGAACACCGAGCCGTCGCCGAGCTGGCCCGAGCCGTTGACGCCCCAGGAGCGCACGGTGCGGTCGGCCAGCAGGGCCAGTCCGTGGCCGAGGCTCGTTCCGGAGCCGCCGGCGGCGATCTTCACCACCTCGGTGCCGGTGAGCCCGAGGACGGTGGTGGCCGTGGTGCGCAGGTCGGCCCGGGTGCCGTCCCCGAGCTGGCCGGAGCGGTTGTTGCCCCAGGACTTCAGGCGCTTGTCTGCCATGCGTCGATGCCTCTTTACTCGTACGACAATAAGCCAAATCGCCGGTACGTCAGCCCAGTTGACGACTCCACGATCATGGCCCGACGCTAACGAGGCACCTGCCACCGGCACGGGAAACAGCGCGGCCCGCCACCCGATCGGGTGATGGCGGCGGACTCCGGGGCCAACCGGCCCGGCCCTTCGGCCCGTTCCCGGGCCGGGTTGTCACACCCGTCGCCTAGCCTGCCCGCGAGGAGGTGCGACATGGGTGGCACGGTGGGCGCGGGCAGGCTGGTCGTGGCGATGCAGGTGTCGGCGGACGGCTTTGTGAACAGTGAAGTGCCGGTCTCCGACTGGCAGTTGTGGAACTGGGGGCCCGACTGGCCGTGGAGCGCGGACCTCAGGTCCTCGTTCAACGCGCTGCTGGCGGAGGCCTCGGGCATCCTGCTGAGCCGGCCGATGGCCGACGAGGGGTACCTGGGGCACTGGGAGCGGATGGCCGCCCTGCACCCCGGCGACGGGGACTGGGACTTCGCCCGGGCGATCGGGGCGCTGCCGAAGTTCGCGCTCTCCCGTACCGGCCGGCCGCGGCGGGACTGGCCGCGCACCGAGGTGCTCACCGGCCGCCTGGCGGACACGGCGGCGCGGGCGAAGGCGGCCGCGGGTGGGCGGCTGCTGTGCTTCGGGGGCGCGGGGCTGGTGTCCGCGCTGCTGCGCGAGGGCCTGGCCGAGGAGCTGCGGCTGTTCGTCAACCCGGGGTTCGCCGGCGCGGGCACCCGGGTGTTCGGGCCGTGGCTGGTGGAGCACGGCCTGCGCTTCGACGGGGTGTCGGCGTACGACTGCGGGGTGGTGGAAAGCCGCTGGTCACAGGGGTAGCCGGGGTGCGGCGGCCCGCCGGGTGCCTGCTACGATCCGCGTTTCGCCGGCGAGTGGATCAAGGAGTGCAGCGGTGGAGCAGGAACGCGTGGAGCTGGTGTACGAGCTGACGGCCGAGGACCTGCGCGAGTCCTTCGCCGCTCAGGCACGGCACACCGTCGCGGGCCGGCTGGCGCGGATCGCGCCGTGGGCGATCGCCGGCTTCTCGGCACTCGGGTGCGCGCTGGAGGCGGCCGACGGCCGGATGGCGGCCGGGGACGTGGTGGTGACCGTCGCGCTGGTGGCACTGGCGCTGTTCCTGCCCCGCTGGCAGCTGGTGTCGGCGCGCCGGCGGGCGGCCCGGCGCGGCGAGCGCCGGGCGGTGGTGGACGGCAGCGGGCTGAGCGTCACCGACCATCGCGGCAGCAACGCCCTGACGTGGACGAAGCTGACGCGCTTCATGGAGACCGAGCGCCTGTTCGTGCTGCTGAGCCGCGGCGGCAACTGCTTCGTCGCGCTGCCCAAGCGCGCGGCCGCCGACCCGGGGGCGCTGCGTGCCCTGTTGGAGCGGCACACCTCGGCCGGCGGCGGGGTGCCGTCGGCCGTCCACGCCGAATAGCCGACCCCGGGCCGCTACGCCGCGCCGAAGTGCCGCTTGGTGTCGGCGACCAGCGTGCGCGCGAGCACACCGGGCGCGGGGATCGGGCGCGGGAATCGGGCGCGACGTCAGGCCAGGCGGTGGGCCAGGCCCGGGTAGTCGGCGACCAGGCCGTCGACGCTTCAGCGGCCGGTGCTCTCGTCGCGGCGCAGGTCGAGGGTGCGGTCGGTCATTCGTGCACGGTAGTCCCGGCGTCCGACAGCGGGCGCGGGCGGGCCGTCAACGCGGGGCGCTCCTCCGTTCGGGTGAGGGTGGGGGCGGGGCGGGCCACGTGCGGGGCGGGGTGGGGGGTGCGGTGGCGGCGGGGCTCGGTCCGGGCTCTCCATAATCGCGTGGGTGATCACATCCTGTGACGAAGCGGTGGCCCGGTTGCGGGCCGTGCCCGGGCTGTCCTGCTGCCCCCGTCCCCTGTTCGCGCTGCCCCTGCTGCGCACCGGCTGCGTGGCCGAGGTGCTGAGCGTGGAGGGCGCGGACGCGGGCTGGGCGGGCGGGTTCGGGGCGGGCGGGTCCGGGGCCGGCGGGTCCGGGCCGGGCGGGTCCGGGGCCGGCGGGTCCGGGCCGGGCGGGTCCGGGGCCGGCGGGTCCGGGCCGGGCGGGTCCGGGGCGCGGTTCCGCGCGCTGGAACCGCACTCCATGGTGCGCGACGGTACTTCGCTGGGGGTGGGCGTCCACGAGGTGCTGCGCCGGATCGCCGCCGCCGCCGACGACGGCGGCGGCGGTGCGGGCGGCGGCTGGCGGGGCCGGGAGCTGGCGCTGCTGCCCTACACCGCGATGAAGGCCGAGTGGCGCACGGCGCTTCAGGCGCTGGGCACCCGCCTGGTGGAGCCGCCGCCGATGCCGGCGATGCCGGTGCTGGGCGACAAGCGGGTCCAGCGCGCGTGGCTGCGCTCGACGGGGGCGGTGACCCCGTCCGACGTGGTGGTGCCGGTGCTCGACCACCGGGAGCTGCGACGGCGCTTCGGCGGGCGCTACGTGGTGCAGGCGCCGCTGGGCTCCGGCGGCAAGGGCACCCACCTGGTCGCCGAGGAGGACGGCCTGCACCCGATCCGCCGGGCCGGTGGCGGGCCCTGGCTGGTGAGCGGCTACGTCGAGGGCCCGGCGGTCAACCTGCACGTCCTGGTGTCGGCGGACGGCACTGTGCGGCTGCTGCGCCCCTCCGTCCAGCTGACCCGCGTCGAGGGCGTCGGCGCGCCCTTCGGCGCCTACTCCGGCTGCGACTTCGCCGCTCCCGCCCTGCTGGCGCCGCTGCCCCTGGCCCGGGCCGGGTCCATGGCACGGCGCGTCGGCGAGGCGCTGGCCGCGCTCGGCTACCGCGGGCTGTTCGGCGCGGACTTCGTCCTGGACGGCGACCGGCCGGTGCTGCTGGAGCTCAACTGCCGCATGCAGGGCTCGACCTGGCTGCTCGGCGAGGTGGAGTCGGCCGAGGGCGCGCTGCCGTCCGCGCTGCGCCACATGCTGGAGCTGTACGGGCACGTCACCGGCGGTGAGGGGCGCACGGACGCGGCGGGCGCCGTGCAGCTGGTGGTGCGGCACAGCGGCCCCACGGTGCGGGTGGCGGGCGCGCCCGGCGGCGGCCTGCACCGGCTCAGGGACGGCCGGCTCCGCTACCGCGGCACCGGGTTCGGCCTGCTGGAGTGCGGCCCCGACGACTGCGTTCTCCTGCAACTGCCCTCCCCCGGCATGGTGTTGCACCCCGGTGTGCCGCTGGCGCGGATCGTCGCCCGGCACTCGCTGACCACCCCCGACGGCACCGCGCTCACCGAGGGCGGGCGGCGCCTGGTCGAGGCGCTGCGCGCGGGCTTCACCCTGGAGGCCCTCGAACCCGCCCTGCCGTGCTGAACTCCGCGCCGGACACCATGCCGGACGACGCGCCGGACGACGCGCTGTACGTGCGCGCCGCGCACCCCGGCGACCTGCCCCGGCTGGCCGCCCTGCGCGCGGAGGCCGCCGCCTGGATCGCCCTGGAGCACGGCTCGGCCCAGTGGTCGTCCCCGTACGACCCCGAGCGGGGCCTGGCGCTGATCGCCCGCGGCGCGACCGTGGTGGCGGCGCTGGAGCCGGACAGCGAGGCCGTCGCCACCGTGACGATCCGTCCCACCGGCAGCCCCCGCCTGTGGAGTGCGGAGGAACTGGCCTGTCCGGCGCGCTACTTGAGCTCGTTCACGGTCGACCGCCGGCATGCCGGGCGCGGCGTCGGCGCCCGGCTGGGCGACTGGGCCGCCTGGCGGGCGGGGTGCTCGGGCGCCCGGGTGCTGCGGGTGAACGTGTGGAGCGACAATGCCGCCCTGCACGCCTACTACCGTGCGCGGGGCTGGCGTTGGGTGCGTACGGCGCCCGGCAGCCGCAGCGGCGCCCTGTTCGAGCGCCCCACCGCGGCGGTGGCGCCGGCGGGGGTGCACGAGGCGGGCCGGCTGCGGACCTGAGGCCCGAACGGCGCAGGCCCTCTCGACGCGGCCCGCCGCCCGGGCGCATCCTCGTGTCCCGGTGCGCGGCGTGCGGCCGCGCACCGCCGCCGCGACGAGTGGAGGAGCCCCCGTGGAGCGTCTCGTACTGGACCCGACCGGCCGCGCCCGCGACGCCGAGAGCGCCGAGCTGAGCGCGCGCGGCGCGGCCACGCCCGTCGACATCCTGGGCGTGCACGCCTGGTCGGTGTCCGACCCGGAACTCCTGGAGGAACTGCTCAAGGACCCCCGCGTCTCCAAAGACGGCCTGCGGCACTGGCCCGGCTACGACCAGGCGCTGCGGACCTGGCCGCTGGCGCTGTGGGTGGGCGTGCGCAACATGTTCAACGCCTACGGCGCCGACCACCGGCGGCTGCGCCGGCTGGTGGGCGGAGCCTTCACCGCCCGCCACGTCGCCGCCATGGCCGCCGGCGTCGAGGAGCTGACCGACGCCCTGCTGGACGACCTGGCCGCGTGCGCCCCCGGCGAGGTGGTGGACCTGCGCGCACGCCTGGCCTACCCGCTGCCGGTCCAGGTCGTCTCCCGGCTGCTGGGCCTGCCCCGCGACATCACGGACACCTTCCGGGGGATGGTCGACAAGGTCTTCTCCACCGTCCTGACCCCCGAGGAGTCGGCGGCCACCGCGAGCGCGTTCCTGGCCCTGCTGGAGGAGCTGATCGCCGCCAAGCGCCGCGAACCGGGCGAGGACCTGACCTCGGCGCTGATCGCCGCCCGCGACGCCGAGAGCGACGGCGGCTCCTCGGCGCTGAGCGAGGAGGAACTGCGCGACACCGTGCTGCTGATCGTCTCGGCCGGCTACGAGACCACCGTGAACCTGATCGACAACGGCGTCACCGACCTGCTCACCCACCCCGACCAGCTCGCCCTGGTGCGCGCGGGCCAGGCCGGCTGGGAGGACGTGGTCGAGGAGGCGCTGCGCCGCAACGCCCCGGTGGCGCACCTGCCGATGCGCTTCGCGGTGGAGGACATCGAGCTGCCCGGCGGGGTGACGGTGCGCCGCGGCGAGGCGATCCTGCCCGCCTACGCGGCCGCCGGGCGCCACCCGGTGCGCTACGGCGACAGCGGCGCCGACTTCGACGTCACCCGGCCCGTCAAGGACCACCTCGCCTTCGGGCACGGCGTGCACTTCTGCCTCGGCGCGCCGCTGGCCCGCCTGGAGGGGCGCACCGCGCTGAGCCGGCTGTTCGCGCGCTTCCCCGACCTCGCCCTCGCCCCGGACGCCCGGCTGCTCCCGGTCGACTCGCTGATCTCCAACGGGCACCGGGCGCTGCCGGTGCTGCTCGGCAGGGCTGCCCCGAGGGCCGCCTGACCCCGCCCGCCGGGGGTCGGGGGACGCCCGCCCGCCCGCCCATCCGGCCGGCCCGGGCCCCGGCTCGCGGGGCGGGCGGGCGCGCCCCTGTCGGATGTCAGGGACCGCCGCGGGCACGGGATTCCTAGGCTGACGGGCACCGGACGGCGAGCGGCCGTCCGGCCCCGCACCAGCCGAGGGAGCACCACCATGCGCAGGATCACCCACGCCATCGCCGCCCTGGCGATGGCCGCCGCCGCCCTGACCACGACGGGGGCCGGCAGCGCCTCCGCCGACGACTGGGCGGGCTGCCCGTCCGGCGCGGTCTGCGTCTACCCGCAGAACCAGGACCCGGCCGCCTCGCCCAGCGACGTCTACTGGAGCTACGGCGCGCACCGGCTGAGCAACCAGTACGGCAACCACTGGGTGCTCAACAACCAGACCGGCGGCGCGCACGCCCGCCTGTGCCGGGGCTCGGGCGGCACCGACTGCGTCTACGACATCGCGGCGCAGCGCGGTGTCTACTACGACCTGGGGCCGATCAACTCGATCACGCTCGACCAGCCCTGACGTACCGTCAGGCGTGAGCAGGGGGCGCCCGCCGCACGGGGGACCGGCGGGCGCCCCCGTTCGCGTGTGCCCGGAGGGCCGGGGGGCCGCCTCGGGACGTCCGCGGCGTGTTCACGAAGATAACGAGTGGTGATGGATTCCCGGCAGTACGGTTTTACTTATTGACGTCATGTACGCGCCCAAGGTTGACTCCCCCCACCCCGCCGCGACGCCGCGGCGACCCCAGGGAGAGGTATCCGATGAACGCCGCACTGCGTCGCGCCCTCGTCTCCGCCGTGGGCCTCGCACTGACCCTGTCCATGACCGCCGCCTGCGGCAAGGCCGCCGGCGCCAAGGGCGACTCCTCCTCCGCCGCCGGCGGCGACCCGAACGCCATCGGCCTGCTGCTGCCCGAGAACGCCTCCTCCGTGCGCTACGAGTCCTTCGACCGGCCGTTCATCGAGGCCAAGGTCACGTCCCTGTGCGCGTCCTGCAAGGTGCTGTACAACAACGCCGAGGGCAGCGCCGCCAAGCAGAAGCAGCAGTTCGACACCCTGCTCACCCAGGGCGTCAAGGTGATCATCCTCGACCCGTACGACGCCAAGTCCACCCAGGGCTGGGTCGAGCAGGCCGCCGCCAAGGGCGTCAAGGTCCTCGCCTACGACCGGCTGGCCTCCGGCCCGGTCGCCGCCTACACCTCCTTCGACAACGAGAAGGTCGGCGAACTCCAGGGCCAGGCCCTGCTGGACGCGCTCGGCCCGCGAGCCGCCGAGGCGAACATCGTCATGATCGACGGCGACGAGGCCGACCCCAACGCCGCGCAGTTCAAGTCCGGCGCGCACAAGGTCCTCGACGGCAAGGTCAAGAAGGTCGTCTACGAGCAGTCCGGCCAGTGGGACCCCACCGTCGCCGGGCAGAAGATCTCCGCCGCCGTCACCGAGTTCGGCAAGAACGGCTTCCAGGGCGTCTACTCCGCCAACGACGGCATGGCCGCCGCCATCATCACCCAGCTCAAGGGCGCCGGCATCAAGGTCCCCGTCGGCGGCCAGGACGCCGGACTGGACGCCGTCCAGCGGATCGTGGGCGGCGACCAGGCGTACACCATCTACAAGGCCTACCGCCCGCTCGCCGAGACCGCCGCCGAGCTGGCCGTCGCCCTGCTCCAGGGCAAGGACGTCAAGGCGATCGCCACCGACAGCTTCGACAGCGACACCGCCAAGGGCATCCCGTCCAAGCTGCTGGACGCCAAGGTCGTCACCAAGGACGACATCGCCGCCACCGTCCTGGCCGACGGCCTCTACAAGGCCTCCGACATCTGCACCGCCGACTACGCCGCCGCGTGCGCCGCCGCCGGAATCAAGTAGCCCCTCCCCCAAGGTGGTTGTTCACGTGACAGGCGCACCCGTCCTGCAACTGCGCGCGGTCTCCAAGCGCTTCGGCGCCGTCCAGGCCCTCACCGACGTCGACCTCACCGTCCACGCCGGCGAGGTCCTCGCCCTCGTCGGCGACAACGGCGCCGGCAAATCCACCCTCGTCAAGACCATCGCCGGCGTCCACCCCGTGGACGAGGGCACCCTCACCTGGCACGGCGAGGCGGTCCGCCTGGCCCGCCCCCAGGACGCCGCCGCCCTCGGCATCGCGACCGTCTACCAGGACCTCGCCCTGTGCGACAACCTCGACGTCATCGCCAACCTCTTCCTCGGCCGCGAGAAGCGCCGCCGCGGCCTGCTCGACGAGGTCGCCATGGAGCGGCAGGCCCGCCACCTGCTCGACACCCTCGCCATCCGCATCCCCGACGTGCGCACCCCCGTGGCCGCGCTGTCCGGCGGGCAGCGGCAGGTCGTCGCCATCGCCCGCGCCCTGGTCGGCGAGCCGTCCCTGGTCGTCCTGGACGAGCCCACCGCCGCCCTCGGCGTCGAACAGACCGCCCAGGTCCTCGACCTGGTGGAACGGCTGCGCGAACGCGGCCTGGCGGTGGTCCTGGTCAGCCACAACATGGCCGACGTCCGGGCGGTCGCGGACACCGTCGCGGTGCTGCGCCTGGGCCGCAACAACGGCGTCTTCCCGGTGGCGGGCACCACCCAGGAGCAGATCGTCGCCGCGATCACCGGCGCCACCGACAACGCCCACGCCCGCCGCCGGGCCCGGCGCGCCGACCACACCGAGGAGGCCGAGGCCGTATGAGCACCCCCGGAGCACCCCCCTCCCCCGCCGACACCCCCTCCCCCGCCGCTTCCCCCGATCCGCGGCTGCACCCGCCCGCGCGGGGCTGGGCCGAGCACGCGCGGGCCGTACGCCGGCGCCTGGCCTCCGGCGAACTCGGCTCGCTGCCGGTCGTCGTCGGCCTCGTCGTCATCGCCGTCGTCTTCCAGGCCGTCACCCACCACTTCCTCCAGGCCGACAACCTCACCAACATCACCCGCTTCATCGCCGGGCCCGGCCTGATCGCGGTCGGCGTCGTCTTCGTACTGATCCTCGGCGAGATCGACCTCTCGCTGGGCTCGGTGGCCGGCGCGAGCGCCGCGATCACCGCCGTGCTGACGGCGCGCCAGGGCTGGAGCGAGTGGGTGGCGATCCTCGCCGCCCTGGGCGCGGCCTGCGTCATGGGACTGCTGCACGGGCTGTTCTTCGCCCGCGTCGGCGTGCCCGCGTTCGTCGTCACGCTCGCCGGGATGCTCGCCTGGAGCGGCCTGCAGGAGTACGTGCTGGGCGACGGCGGCACCGTCAACAACCGCCACGAGGGCATCGTCGCGAGCCTGGACACCACCTTCCTCGGCGACGGCGACATCGCCTACGCCTGGGGCCTGGCCGTCCTCGCCCCCGCCCTCTACCTCGCCGCCCGCCTGCACACCGCCCGCCGCCGCCGAGCCGCCGGCCTCACCGCCGCGCCCGCCGCCGACAGCGCGCTGCGCGCGGGCGCCCTGGCCGTCCTCGCCCTGGCCGCCGCCTACGCCCTCAACCAGGACCGCGGCCTGCCGCTGTCCCTGGTGGTGCTGCTCGGCGCCGTCCTGCTCACCGACTTCGTGCTGCGCCGCACCCGCTACGGCCGGCAGGTCTTCGCGGTCGGCGGCGGCGTCGAGGCGGCCCGGCGCGCCGGCGTCAACGTCGCCCGGGTGCGGATCTCGGTGTTCGTGCTCGCCGCGTTCCTGGCCGGCCTCGGCGGGCTGTTCTACGCCTCCCAGCAGGGCTCGGCGGACAAGCAACTGGGCGGCGGCAACGTGCTGATGAGCGCGATCGCCGCGGCCGTGATCGGCGGCACCAGCCTCTTCGGCGGGCGCGGCAAGACCTGGTCGGCGCTGCTGGGCATCCTGGTGATCCAGTCCATCACCACCGGGCTGGACATGGTCCACGCCGCCCAGGCCATCCAGTACATGATCACCGGAGCGGTGCTGCTGGCGGCCGTCGTCCTCGACTCCGTCACCCGCCGCAGCCGCAGGGCGGGCGGCAGGTAGCGCGCGGCAGGTAGCGCGCGGCAGGTAGCGCGCGGTGGGGGGGGGGGGGGCGGGGGCCCCATACCCCCCCCCCCCCGCGCCCGGGGCCCGGGAAAGGCCCGGGCCCGGGGGGGGGGGGGGCCGGGACAAGCCACCCCCC
>NZ_JBHTWX010000088.1:13594-38428 GCF_042792155.1 Kitasatospora sp. NPDC056651
TCCCCCCCGCCGCGGCCCCGGGGGGGGCGCCTGTTCCCGCGCGCCTGGCCGGGCGGGGCTGGTCGCCGGGGGGGCGGGTTTGCGGGCGGGCCCCTCCCCCCCCCCCACCCGGCTCGCCTGGGCCCGTTCATTGCCCGGGACCGGGTTCGGGATCTGCCGTAGCCTGCCAAGCCTGCTGCCAGTCGAGCGTGCGGGAGGGGACGTGGGCCACGGGTGCGGGCGCCGCTCTCGGCCGGGGCGTCATGGGTAGGCGCCGCTACGTGGCCAGAGGCGTGCCCGGCGGGTACCGCATCTGGGACAACCGGGGGCGCCGGTGGTGGGGTGACCACTACGAGCTCTGCCCCGACGACCTCACCGCCGAACTGAACGGCGAGGCCGACCCGAAGAGGCTCACCGCCCTCCTCAAGCGCTACCGGGCCCAGAAACGGTAGAACGGCCGGGGCGCCGGTGACGGTACCGGCGGTGCGCCCGGCCGGACCCGTCGGCACACATCGCCCCTCGCTGAACGGAAGTTGACACGCCATGGATGCCCTCGGCGCCCACCGCGCCCTGCTCGGCCGGCTGCTGCCCGGCGACCGGCTCGACGGCCTGGCCGTCCGCCGGGGGCAGTTCCACCACGTGGTCATCGGCGCGCAGCGCGTCGTCTGCCTCGCCCGCACCGCAGCCGCCGCGCGGCGGCTGCCCGAACGGGCGGCGCGCCTGCGCGCCCTCGCCGGGCTCGGCCTGGGCTTCCGCATCCCCGAGCCGCTGGAGGAGGGGGCCGCCGCGGGGCCGGGCGAGCCGGCGTACCTGGTGCTCAGCCGGGTTCCCGGGGCGCCCCTGGAGGAGGGCGCCCTGGAGAACCCCGAGGCGGCCGAGGCGGTGGCCGCCCAACTCGCCGCGCTGCTGTCGGAGTTGGCCAGAGCAGGGGGCGACGCCCGGGCGCGCGCGGTCCTTCCGCACGCCCCCGAGGAGGGGTGGCGGGAGTTCGCCGACGAGGTCCGGGCGCAGCTGTTCCCGCTCATGCACGACGCCGGCCGGGTGCGGGCCGGGCGGGAGCTCGCGGCCCTCGACGGCCTCCCCCACCTCACCTCGGCCGTGGTCCACGGCGACCTCGGCGGGGAGAACCTGCTGTGGGAGACCGTCGACGGGCTGCCCCGGCTCGGCGGCGTGGTCGACTGGGACGAGGTGAGCCTCGGCGACCAGGCCGAGGACCTCGCCGCGATCGGCGCCGGCTACGGCGAGGGGCTGCTCGACCGGGTGCTCGCCCTCGGCGGCGGGGCGCCGGGCGGCGGCGCGGCCGGGCGGATCGCCGCGATCCGCGGCACCTTCGCCCTCCAACAGGCCCTCTGTGCCGGGCGCGACGGTGACGAGGAGGAGCTGGCCGACGGGCTGGCCGGCTACCGCTGAGCGCGTGCCGCCGGCTCCCCGGCGCGCCGCCGGCAGTGGGTGAGGGCGTAGCGGATGCGGGGGTCGGGGTTGGGGGTGGCGGTGAGGAGTTCGCCGGCGGTGACGAGGGTGGTCCAGTAGGTGGTGGGGTCGCCGGTGCGGGGCAGGGGCGTGGTCGCGGCCAGGGAGAGGTAGGCGGCGGTGAGGTTGCCGGTGGTGAACCAGCGCTGGAGGCCGTGCTGGTGGCCGGGCCGGATGCCGCCCATGGCGTCCATGGCCGTCAGGAAGTGGGCGACGACCGTGCGCTCGGTGAGGGTGAGCGGCTTGGGTACGTCGAAGACGCCCAGGGCTTCGAGGACTTCACCGGTGTCGGATTCCGCGTTGGGGCGGGGGTCTGTGAGCAGAGCATCGCATTCGGCGAGGCGGCGGGTCGTCTCGGCCGGCGGGATGTCGAGCGCGAGGCAGACGGCCTGGGCGCAGGGAACGGGCTTGTGACCGAGGCGGGCGAGGAGCGCGTAGGTGGCGGCGAGGGTGGCGCCGCGCGAGAGGGTGTGCCGGGCAAGGGCGGCGAGCTGCATGAGGCTTCGGTCTTTCAGGCGGTGACGAGGACGGGGATGGGGGCGGGCGCGACGAGCACCCAGACGAACTTGCCGATGCCCCCCGGGTGCAGGCAGCAACCCCAGCGCTCGGCCAGCTCGTCGACGAGGAACAGGCCACGCCCGCACTCGTCGTCCGGAGCGGCGGTACGGAGGACGGGGAGGCCGCTCCCGGCGTCGTGGACTTCCAGCCGGAGACGGGAGTTGACGAGCGCGAAACGGATCTCGATGGGCCGGTCGTCAGGGGCATCGGAGTACCGGGCGGCATTGGCGAACAACTCGCACAGGAGCAGCTCGGCGGTCTCGGCGTAGCGCTCTCCGGAAGGCAGCCCGGAGAGGTAGGCGCGGAGCAGGTAGCGGGCCAGCGGCGCGGATTCGACGCAGGAGTCGAGACGCGCGACGAACATGCGGGGGCGGCGGGCGGTGGACATGGTGAGTGCCTCAAGGGGGTGTGCTGGGGCTGGTCAGCCGATCGGGACGGGGCGCCCTGGACGAGGAAGGGGGTCCTCCGCGAGGGGTGCGCATCCCCGGCAGGCGACTCCGGTCAGTGACCGAATGACTACCAGGATGACTCAGCTTCCTCTAGGATCGATAGAGTTTCAAATCTCTAGTTCGACAGATTTTAAAGAGAGTGATCTTGGCATTTCGAACGCTTGACCCAACGTCATCTCCCTTGGAAGCACTGGCAGTTCAGATCACCAGGACACGCCTGGCCAAGGGGTTGACGCAGATCGAACTCGGTAAACGAATCGGATATTCCAACGTCTACATCTCGAACGTGGAGCGAGCCAAACAAGCTCCGTCTTTAAAGTTCGTAGAGCGCGTGGACGCCGCCCTTGACGCCGGTGGAGCCTTGACGGGGCTTTGGTGGAGCTGGAAGAACGGTGCCCTGTTGCCGGGGTTCTCCGAGTACCTTCGCAAGGAACGCGAAGCGATCACGGCCAGGCTGTTCGACACGGACATGGTGTCGGGCATACTTCAGCACCCGGACTACAGCGCAGCCTACGAAGCTGGCATCGTTCGACGTGGGGAAGCGACTCGGGAGCAGGCCGACAGGAGGCTTGCCTTGCTGGCGCAACGCCAACACATGCTCGACCGGGGCACGATGATCCATGCCGTTCTGGACGAGGGAGCCCTGCGTCGACCGATCGGCGGCCGGGAGATCATGGCCATCCAGCTCTCTCACCTGGAGAGCTTGAGTGACCGCCCGAATGTGATTATTCAGATTGCCCCGTACCGCCTCGCCGAGGATCGACCGCTGTCCCACCCCGTCACACTCCTGACCCTCCCAAATCGGACCCTGGTCGGGTACACGGAAACTCTCCAGCGGGGATACCTGGAACAAGACGCCGAGACGGTGGCCCGATGGCTCGATAGATACGATCGACTCCAGGTCAACGCGCTCAGCCAGCCGGACAGTTTGGCCAAGATCCGGGCGGCACGGAAGGAACTGGACCATGCATGACCCAACGGGCGCCAAGTGGCGCAAGAGCACCTACAGCAACGGCGGGGGCGGTTGCATCGAGGTAGATGACGCACACCCAGGCAGGGTTCGCGACTCCAAGGACCCTCACGGCCCGGCGCTGGTCTTCCCGCCCTCGGCCTGGAACTCGTTCGTCACCGCCGTCCGCAGCGGCGAGTTCGGCGACATCTGATCCGCCGTCCCGAACCGCAGGCCCGGACCGTTCGCTGGCCCGGGCCTGCGGCCTGCCCCGGCTTGGGCTGAGGCATCGGCGGGTAGAGAAGCCGGGAAGCCCGATCGGCTCCAGCCCGAGAGGATGACCATGCACCACGGCACCACCCTCGACCAGGGCGGCTACAGCTGGGTCAAGTCCAGCTACTCGGCCGGTGAGAACGGCAACTGCGTCGAGGTCGGCCGGACTCCGGCCGGCACCATCCCGGTGCGTGACACCAAGCAGCACCGGCGCGGCCCCGTCCTGGAATTCACCCCCGCCGCATTCCAGAACTTCCTCGACGCCGTCAAGGCGGGCGAGTTCCCAGTGCAGCCGTAACGGGTGAATGAGCAATGGATGAGCCCCTATGAAAGAGCCGCCGAGGCCCGCCCATCCCCTGCATACCACCCGACCGCGACGCTGAACACAAGTAGCCCCACAACGATTTCGACAGACCCACCCTCAATCGTCAACTGACGCATGGCCTTGGCTGACACTCCGGGCTCCACCGAATTCCTCACCGCCTGCCGCGACATCTGCCCTCCCGACAAAGAGCAACTCGGCGTCCTCGCCATCCGCCTGCGACTCACCCCCGTAGTCCGGGCGCGGCCGCACTGTGCTCAACGCCGCCGGGCGAGCACCTGGAGCAGGCCCTCGACCAACTGGCCGTCACCTGGTACGCCACTGGCATGGAACGCGTGCGCGAGGCCCGACGGGCACTCACCCAGTGGCAGGACGCGGCGGCCGTCCGACGCGTGGACGACCGCCTCTACTCCTGGTCGGCGACGCTCAGCTCACTTCAGCGTTGAACTTGGCAATCAGGTCGGGAAGTTCCGCCAGCGATTCGATCCGGAACGTCGCCTGCCCTGCTGCCGGGTCGTGCTGCTGGATCCAGCCCCACGGGCCGCGCCGGATCAACGCCGTCCGCATCCCCGCCGCCCGGGCGGGGAGCACATCGTTGTCGAGCCGGTCACCGACGTAGAGCATCTCGTGCGGCTCCGCGGGCACGACCTCGGCGACGCGCTCGAAGAAGGCGGGGTCCGGCTTGCTCGCACCCCAGTCGTCGGACGTGCCGATCAGATCGACGTCGTCCGCGAACAGTCCGCGCAGAATCCCCCCGGCACGCACGGTCTGGTTGCCCGCGATCGCCAACCACAGGCCGTCCGAGCGAAGTCGAGCGAAGGAGCCCCGGACGTCCGGGTAGAGATCGTCCTCACCGAAGGTCTCCGGTCGGCCGGCCGCCGCCCGCCTCTCACGCTCCTCGTAGAGGTCGAAGCCAGGAGCGAAGACCTGGAAGGTTTCCCGGTAGTCCCGGCCCTGCGCGATCACCGCACCGAACTGGGCCACGAACGTGTGCCTCGGAACACCCAGCCAGTCGGCCCAAGTGCCGTACTCCCGGGTCTCGTCGACCAGGCACTCCCCGACATCGAACACCACAGCCTTGATCGTCACAGCCGCAGCCTAACGGGGCGAGGACGTCCCCTGGCGTCCTCGCCGAAGTCCTCCGCCGCCGGGCCGTACCGGTTGGTCATGCATCGGTCAGCCACTCACCGCCGACCCGCGCGCACCCGGAAGTCGACTCCGCCGACTTCCTGCGCACGGGCGTTTCAGGCGCGGGCGGTGGCTTGGGTGCGGCAGTGGGTGAGGGCGTAGCGGATGCGGGGGTCGGGGTTGGGGGTGGTGGTGAGGAGTTCGCCGGCGGTGGTGAGGGCGGTCCAGTAGGTGGCGGGGTTTCCGGTGCGGGGCAGGGGGTGGGTGGCGGCCAGGGAGAGGTAGGCGGCGGTGAGGTTGCCGGTGGTGAACCAGCGCTGGAGGCCGTGCTGGTGCCCGGGGCGGAGGCCGCCCATGGCGTCGATGGCGGTCAGGAAGTGGGCGACGACGGTGCGCTCGGTGGGGGTGAGATCCTTGGGGACGTCGAAGACGCCGAGGGCTTCGAGGACTTCGCCGGTGTCGGCCTCGGAGTTGGGGCGGGGGTCGGCGAGGAGGGCGTCGTGGCATTCGGCGAGGCGGCGGGTGGTTTCGGCTGCGGGGATGGCGAGGGCGAGGCAGACGGCCTGGGCGCAGGGCAGGGGCTGGTGGCCGAGGCGGGCGAGGAGCGCGTAGGTGGCGGCGGGGGTGGCGCCGCGCGAGAGGGTGTGGCGGGCGAGGGTGGCGAGGTGCATGGGTGGGGTTCGGCTTTCAGGCGGTGACGAGGACGGGGGTGGGGGCGGGGGCGATGAGGGCCCAGACGAACTTGCCGGGACTGCCGGGGCGGGGGCAGCAGCCCCAGCGCTCGGCGAGTTCGTTGACGAGGAACAGGCCGCGCCCGTGCTCGTCGTCCGGAGCGGCGGTACGGAGGGCGGGGAGGCCGCTCCCGGCGTCGTGGACTTCCAGCCTCAGCCGGGAGTTGACGAGCGCGAAACGGATCTCGATGGGCTGGTCGTCAGGGGCGTCGGAGTACCGGACGGCATTGGCGAACAACTCGCACAGGAGCAGCTCGGCGGTCTCGGCGTAACGCTCTCCGGCGGGGAGTCCGGAGAGGTACGCACGGAGCATGTAGCGGGCCAGCGGCGCGGATTCGACCCGCGAGTCGAGACGCGCGACGAACATGCGGGGGCGGCGGGCAGCGAGCATGGTGATGTGCCTCAAGGTGATTGTGCAGGAATGAGCGCGGACGTCACATTGCCAATGCCTGTGACGCCGACCGGGCGCTACGACTCAACCGGGAGCCGGAGGGTGGATCCGTCCTTCGGGGCGGTCCACTCTTGCTCACCACCGGCGCCCTCGGGGCGCAGGTGGTAGCTGTAGACACCTTCGCCGGGTATATCCACCACGACGCCAACCCTGCCGCTGGCAGTGTCGTAGGCAAGATCGCCGAGGCGAGGCACCCATCGCGGCGCGGGGTCGCGCGCTTCTTCGTGGGCAGCGTGTCGTCCACTCATACACACAGACGGTAAGTGCACGACTACTGCTGAATATGAATCAGCGGAATACTGCCCTATCCGTCCAGGTGGAAGCGGTCGGACATGTAGCGCAGCTTCTCGCGGGTGCCCGAGCGCTCGGCGTAGACGATCTTCCGCAGGGTGGCGCGGGCGATCGGGTGGTTGCGAACGAGCTGCGGGGCGATCCGCTCCGCCGTCTCCAGGGCTTGGAGCGCTTTGTCCCGGTTGCCGTCCCACAGCCAGGCGCGGGCGAGGTCCATGTGGTGGTGGCCCCGCCTGGAGGCCGGGAGGGCGGCGAGCTTCGCGGGGTCGGCACGCTCGTTGAGGATCAGCGCCCGGGCGTGGTCGCCCATCTCCAACTGCGCCGACACCGCGTGGACTTGGACATTGCCGCTGGAGAAGGTCAGCGAGTGCCGGTCGAAGGGCGGCTCGATCCGGGTCCCGTCCATCAACTCTGCCGCCGCCTGGGCGTGTCGGATTCGGTCCTCGGTCTCCGTCCGCCGGCCGGCGCGCGCGGCGGACACGGCCGCGCGCAGATGCATGGCTCCCCAAGCCCGCACGGCCAGTGGGTCGTTGGCCAGGTAGCGGTCCTCGACGAGGCGAAGTGCCTTGTCGGACAGGGCCAGGGCGTCGTCCCAGTCGGCGGTGGCCCACATGTCCCACACCCGCATCCAGTCCGCGACCGCCTCCATCACCGGGTCACCGGACAGCCGGGCCGACCAGGCGGCCCGCTCGCAGGCCATGGCGATCAGTTCGGGGTGGCCGAGCGTGTGCGCGGCGGTGTGCGCGAACTTGCACTCGATCGCGTAGATCGCGAAAGCCTCCTCGCGCTCGTGGCCGGTGGACACTTCGGCCAGCGCACGCGCTTCGCGGAGCATGTCCGGGAGCACCTTCAGGATCGCCACGTTGGCGGCCGCGTCCCTCAGCCGGTGCAGGCGCTCGGTCTCGCGCCAGAGTTCCGCCGACGGCCGGGGCGCGCCGTCGAAGACCGGCGTGAGGTCGTACCGGCGAAGCTCCCGCAGAATGGCCGCCGCCGACACCTGCCACTGGTTCTCCGACGGCTCGCCCGCGACGAACGGCCGCTCGATGAGGTCGTTGGGGTGGCAGTGCAGTGCCGCCGCGATCTGGTTGATGGTGCCGGCCCGGTCGAGTTCGATCACGCCCTTCTCGACCTTCGACACCCAGCCCTGGGTCCTGCCGAGCGCGGCAGCCAGGTCGGCCTGGGTCATCCCCAGCCGCAGCCGTGCCCGCCGCACCCGCTTGCCGATCGACTCCCGGTCCTCCAGCACAGCAGTCCTCCCGCGCACTCGCGCCCGCCTGCCCGCTCCGTGAGCCTGCGGTGCTACCAGGAAGCTACCCCGTTCCGGCAAGTCGCGTCACAAGCCGCTCACCGAGGCGAGGCCCGTGGGGCGGGAGGGCTCCCGATCGGCGAGGCGCACTTGATGTGCGCCTTCCGCTTCAGCGGACATGATCGTCACACCGCTGCCGCTCGGTAGGATCGACCACAACGCGCCCCGATGATTCCCTCCGGGCAGACCCCGGAGGACGGCGTGTTCGATCGCTTCACCGGCCACGTCGAGGACTTGTGGGCGAAGGGGCGTGACGTGCGAACGGTCGCGGCAGCGGAGGTGGCGGATCATGGCCAGGCGTGACTACGTGGACGACCCGGACGCCCCGGAGGCGAACTCGCTGGTCCCGGCCGCCTCCGTCGTCGTGGTCGACGACGCGGGTCGTGTCCTGCTCCAGCGGCGCACCGACAACGGAATGTGGGCGCTGCCCGGCGGAAAGATGGACATCGGCGAGTCGCTCGCCGGGTGCGGGATCCGCGAGACCCGCGAGGAGACCGGCATCGAGGTCGAGATCACCGGGATCGTCGGCACCTACACCGACCCCGGCCACGTCTTCGCCTACGACGACGGCGAGGTCCGTCAGGAGTTCTCCATCTGCCTCCTCGGGCGCCCGCTCGGCGGCCGGCTACGGGTCTCCGACGAGTCCCACGAGGTGGCGTGGTTCACCCCGGCCGAAACGGACGGGCTGGCGATGCTGCCGAGCATCCGCAAACGACTGGCCGACTGGCGATCCGGGAAGATCCCCGCAGTGCGCTAGGAACGCGCCGGTCTTCCCGCCCTCCGCCTGGAACTCGTTCGTCACCGCCGTCCGCAGCGGCGGGTTCGGCGATACCCGTCCGGCCCGTTCCGTCGGGGCGGGCAGCGACAGTTCGAGGTGTTGCTGAGCAACACTCACACGCGTGGTCTGAAGGAGGAACCGGAATGGCCATCGAGGCGGAACTCAAGGCCGTCGTACGCGATCCCGAACACGTCCTCGCGCGGCTGGAGGAACAGTACGGCCCCGGCCGTGCCGAGGTGTACCGCGACACCTACTACGACGCCCCGGACGGCAGCCTGACGGGCGCCGACCGCGAGCTGAGGATCCGCACCGTCCACGGGCCCGACGACACCCGCACCGTGCTCACCTACAAGGGCCCCCGGGTGGACGAGGCGTCCGGGTCGAAGCCCGAGGCCGAGACCCGGGTGGCGGACGCCGAAGCCGCTCACGAGATCATCAGCGGCCTCGGATTCACCCCGCACATCCGGTTCGAGAAGCGCTGCTGCAACTACGCCTTCACACGCGACGGCCGGCAGTTCCTCGCCACACTCGTCCGCGTCCCCGAACTCGACGCGACGTTCATCGAGATCGAGACCATCGCGCTCACCGCGGACGGCCTCGAAACGGCACTCGACGCCGTGCGGGCGGTACTGACCGACCTCGGGATCGGCGAACACGACCTGACGACCGAGCAGTACACGGACGCGGTGGCCGCAGCCCGTACCTGAGACGGGCACCGGCCACACGGCGCACAGGAAGTCGGATCCGCAGACTTCCTGCGCAGCAGTGCGGGTCTTCACATACGGGTCGGGCGGGTGGCTGCTCGGATACGGCCGTGGCATCCGAAGAAACGATCCGACGACTCCCGAAGGAGCCCGGCCGGCGAGGAGGTGTAGAGGTCGAACCGCAACCACTCGGCGTGCTCCAGCAGCGGCTTCTTGCCCTGCTCGGCCCGGACACGGGTGGCGTTCACCGCGTACTGCTTGCGGGTGTCGGCCGTCATCAGCCACAGGCGGGCGTGGAGCGCGTCCGGAAAGGCCAGCAGAATCGCCCGGCCCGACCCGTCCGGCAGCATGCAGAACTCGTCAAGGACCACATCCCGCAGGACGTGAGACCCGGCCGCCTCCACCACCTCGTAGCGCATCACCAGGCCCGGCTTCACCTCCCCGGGCATCCCCAGCTCACGCGACGGCATTGCGGGCCGCCCTCTGCTCCGTGCACCTCGGGCAGACACACTCCGGGTCTAGCGGATAGGCCGCCGAGCGGCCCTCCTCCTTCGCCGCCCGGTACTGCGCCATGAGCACGGCCATCTCCTCGGGGGTGGCCCGCCGGTCGTCCCGGCGGGGCCGGCGGGGCGGTTCGTGCAATGCTGTGGCGCTCATCCATCGGCCTCCTGGAACTCGCCGTGCGGCGTGAACACGACGCTAGGGACCGGCCGGCAGGTGGCTCAACGAACTTGCGCCTTATTGCGCCGGATCAGCCGAGAGCGCCTATCGCGCTGGTCAGCAGTGCGCGCGCTTCGCCGCCGTAGACCGCCATCCGTGACAGGGCCAGGAATGCGGCTGCGTAGTCTCTGACTTCCCTTGGCTCCGTGTGCCGGAGATAGCCCACCGTCAGCTCCACGGACACCACGGCATCATCGAACATGTAGAAGTCTTCGGCCGAAGACCGTACGCGGCCGGGCCGTGTCGGAATGACTCCAAGGCTGATGCTCGGAGAGGTACTGACAGCTATCAGGTGCCCGAGCTGTCCGGCCAGCGTGTCCGCGTCGCACACCGCTCCGCGCAGGACGGATTCCTCCAGCAGCAGCGCGAACCGACGAGGGCCGGAGAACAGCATCCGCTGGCGCTCCATTCGCGCCTCGACGGCGGCCTCCACATCGTCGATGGCGACCCGTGAGCGCTGGATGGCCCGCAGGACCGCCGCTGTGTACTCCCGGGTCTGCACCATGCCGGGGACGACGTTGCTCGCGTACACCCGGAAGTGCCGCGTTCGCTCGTACAGGTCGAACACCGACTCCTGCGCGGCCCGCAGGCCCGTGCGCTCCATGCGCCGCCACTCGGTGTACAGCGAGTTCACGGCCCGGGCGGCGGCGATCAGGTCCGGGACCTGGTTCTCCGCCCCGCAAGCACGGCACCATGCCCGGATGTCGTCCTCGGACGGCGCGGCCTTGCCGCTCTGGATTCGGGAGGTCTTGGCAGGATGCCAGCCACACCGGGCAGACAGTTCCTCGCCCTTGAGCCCGGCGTCCTTGCGGAGCTCGATGAGGCGGCTTGCCAGAGCCTTCCGAGCAGCGACAACGCTGGACGACGGCGACGATGACATGTACTGACTGCCCGGTGTTCGCTGGAATCAGATGATCTTGTATTCATCGTGCGGTGTCGCACGCTCCCACACGGCCTCGAAAGCTACGGAGCAGAGTCGGACGGCCGCCACGTCCTCGGTGGCCTCGTTCTCCAACCAGTCACCGTCACCGGCGAAGTGACCCCATACGACGAGCCGGCCGTCGACCAACCAGAAGTCGTTGCCCGGCAGGGTGAGCGTGGACGCCAGACGGCGTGGAAGCCAACGGACCTGCTCACCTGCCGCGACGTTGGGGAACGTCACGTCGTACTCGTACCGGATGTACTCGCTCACGGGCTCGGACACGATCCGGGCCCGACGAATCTCAACGCCGCGCGAGACCGCCTCGGCTACTACGTCGAGCCACGGCCGCCACCAGGCCGACCGGTCAGCCGGATCATGTCGAACACCCCGTCGCCATGCGTGGAGTGCCGGATCGTCGAGCATGTAGCCGTCGCGCATCTCCAGGTGAACGGCGGAGCGCCGAGCTGCTTTCAGTAACTCATCCGGCCTGGTCACCGCCGTCCGAGACATCGCACGCCTTCCTGATCGCATCCACCACGTGTGCAGGCATCCGGACGACGTTCTCGAAGTCCGGGACGTTGCCCGCGGCCCGGACTTCCTCCCCGGCCTTGGCATCGAGACGATAGCCCTGGAACAGCAGGTCCCTGGTCTCTTCGTCAACGAAGATGGTCGGGGAGTTCCCGTCCGGGGACTTGTCGTCCTTCCAGATCAACCGTAGTGCCATGGCGCTCTCCCATGCCCAGTCAGTTGCGGTCACTTGCACGACAGTCACTCCCACGAGCCGGGAGTCCGTCAAGAGGGTGTGCCTGATAGGGGCCGTCTGCTGCGGGTCGGGTCTTGGTGGTCGGCCCGGGCGTCACCGGGTCGCGGTGTACCGCTCCACCAGGTCGCGCTCGGCGGCCTTCAGGTAGGAGGCCATCTCGTTGGCCGCCTTGGCGAACGCCCCCGCGTCGATCAGTTCGAGGATCTTCCTGTTGCGTGCGGCGTAGGTGGCGTGGAACTCGCGCAGGTCGGTCATCGCGTAGAAGACGAGGCGCAGTTCGGCCAGGGTCCGGTTCATCAGCTCGTCCAGGCGGCGGCTGCTGGCCAGCGCGGTGAGCGCCAGGTGGAACCGCAGGTTGGCGGTGCCCAGGACCCTCCAGTCGGCCGCCAGCCCGGCCGCCTCGGCTTCCTCGACGGCCGCCCGGACCTGGCCGAGGCTGACGGACCGGCCCTTCAGGTCCCTGATGACGGCCGGCTGCACCACCTGGCGCAGCCGGTACAGGTCGACCACGTCGGCGACGCTCAGCCGGCGGACGAACACGCCCTGGCCGTGCCGGTGTTCGACGATCCCTTCGTGCACCAGCAGGCGGAACGCCTCGCGCAGGGTGTTGCGGGAGACCTTCAGCCCCTTGCTGATCTTCTCCTCGGACAGCCTGTTGTCGGGCCGGTGCTTGCCCTCGGCGATCCGCCTGCGCAGGATCGCCGCGACGTGTTCGGCCTTGCTGCTCCAGCCCGCCTGGGCGAGTTCCTCTGCCCAGTCCTCGACCTCGCTGCCCGCTTCGCGGTCCATCGCGCTGTCCACGGCGCCCCTCCCGGCTCGTCCTGCGTGTCCCACCTTCGTACCACCCATGCCCACGGACCGTCAGATCAATCGGAGCACAATGCAGTTGTTCAACAATCCTCCTGGAGGATCGCCCTCTTTCCGACAAGTGGATCGGGTGCCTTCGGCGCCTTGCGGGCCGGTCCGGGAGGGTGCGACTGTCGGTGTCGAAAGGGCGTTCACCACACCGCAGTTGGGGGAAATTCCATGCCGCGACCGTCACAGCGTTTCCCGGGCCGGAACCGCACCCGCAGGCCTCTCCGTACGCACCGGTGCGACCGCTCGCCGGTCGCGGCCGCGCTGTCCGCGGCGGTGCTCGACGCCGGGCTGGACCTCCATCCCCTCCTGCGGCTGGCCGTCGCCGCGAGCGCCATGGTGCTCACCCTCGGCGGCCGGCTGATCGTGACGGGCCCCCTGTCGCTGTTCGCCGGACGCTACCGCGCCGCCGGCAGCGGCGGCCTGGGCCTGGCGGTCAGCCGCGGGCAGGGGCCGGCCCGCCACCTGGCGGTCGGGGTGCGGTTCGGCGAGCGCGGATTCGGCATGGCCGCGGTTCTCGGGCCCCTGTCGCCGATGACCACCCTGGCCGCCCTGCTCGACCCCGCTGCCCGCTGACCCACCCGCGCCAACCCGTCCCCCGACGCCCCCGACGCCCCCTCCAGCGGCATCCCCCTGCCGCGAGAACCCCGCCGGCAACGACGAGAACGACGACAACGACGAAGGAGACCCCTCGATGACCGAGAACCACGCCGACCTCGACCCCGCCCGCGCCCGCGAGCTGTTCCGGGCCGGCACCCCGGTGCCCACGGCCGGGTGGTGCCTGGGCCGCACCCAGGCCAACATGATCAGCGTGCCGGCGGACTGGGCCGAGGACGTCGCCCTCTTCGCCGAGCTCAACCCCGCCCCCTGCCCCGTCCTCGAACAGACCGACCCCGGCGTCCGCACCAGCGCCCTGGCCGCCGGCGCGGACCTGGCCACCGACCTGCCCCTCTACCGGGTCTGGCACGACGGCGAGTGGCAGGAACACCAGGACGTCTCCGCCCACTGGCGCGACGACCTCGTCACCTTCCTCATCGGCTGCTCCTTCACCTTCGAGAGCGCCCTGCTGGACGCCGGGATCCCGCTGCGCCACGTCGCCGAGGGCCGCAACGTCGCGATGTACCGCACGACCCGGGCGTGCGCCCCCGCCGGACGGCTGCACGGCCCGATGGTGGTCTCCATGCGCCCCGTCCCCCGGAAGCTGGTCGCCGACGCACGGGCGATCACCGCCCGGATGCCCGCCGTGCACGGGGCCCCGGTGGCCGTCGGCGAGCCCGGGGACCGCTCCAACACCGAGCTCGGCATCCCCGACCTGGGGCGGCCCGACTTCGGCGACCCGGCCGAGATCGGCCCCGACGACGTCCCGGTGTTCTGGGCCTGCGGCGTCACCCCGCAGTCGGCCCTGATGGCCTCGCGCCCGCCCTTCGCGATCACCCACGCGCCGGGCCACATGTTCGTGACCGACCGGTACGACCGCGACTACCTGGTCGCCGAGGGGAGCTGACCCGTCCTCATGGACATCCTCCGGTACGGCAGCCGGGCCCTGCTCGTCGAGGTCCGCGACCTCGACGAGGCGGCCCGGCTGCACACCGCGCTGCGGCGCGACCCACCGCCCGGGGTGCTGGAACTCGTTCCCGCCGCCCGCACCGTCCTGCTGCGCTACGACCCCCGGGCCACCGGCCCGGACCGCCTCGCCGCCGCCGTGCGCGCCGTCGACCTGCGCACCGTAGACCTGCGGGCCGCCGCCACCGCGGCCCCCGGCGGCTGCGCGAGCGTCGAGATCCCGGTCCGCTACGACGGCGCGGACCTGGCCGAGGTGGCGGAGCTCTGCGGCCTGACGGTCGCCCAGGTGATCGCCCGGCACTGCGCCGTCACCTACCGGGTGGCGTTCTGCGGGTTCGCTCCCGGGTTCGCCTACCTGACCGGGACGGACCCCGCGCTGCGGCTGCCGCGCCGCGCCGTACCCCGCACCCGGGTGCCCGCGGGCGCGGTCGCCATCGCCGACGAGTTCACCGGCGTCTACCCCCGCGAGTCGCCCGGCGGCTGGCACCTGCTCGGCACCACCGGCACCACCCTGTGGGACCCCCGGGCCGACCCGCCGACGCCGCTCACGCCCGGCACGGCCGTCCGCTTCACGCCCGCCGGCACGCCGCACCCGCCGCACCCGCCGCACCCGCCGCGCCCCTGAGGCGGGCCCGCGCGGCGCCCCGCCCCCGGAGCAGCCGGCCCCGGGGGCGGGGGACGTCCACCGGCACCCGGCGGGCGGCCGCACCGGCCACCACCCACCCACCCACCACCGCACGGAGGACCCATGACGGGCAGCCCCGCGACACCCGCCCGCCGCGTCCGGGTGATCCACCCGGGCTTCGGCGCCACCGTCCAGGACCTGGGCCGCCCCGGCCACGCCGCGCTCGGCGTGGGCCGTTCCGGAGCCGCCGACCGGCGCAGCCTGCGCCTGGCCAACCGGCTCGTCGGCAACCGCGAGGAGGCCGCGGCCGTCGAGGCGCCCCTGGGCGGCCTCGTCCTGGACGTCGACCACCACGCCACCGTCGCCCTCACCGGCGCGCCCTGCCCCGCCCACGCCGACGGCCGCGCCGTCGACCTGAACGCCCCGGTCAGGCTGGCTCCCGGCAGCCGCCTGACCATCGGCGTCCCCTCCGAGGGCCTGCGGGTCTACCTCGCCGTGCGCGGCGGCGTGGACCTGCCGCCCGTCCTCGGCTCCCGGTCCACCGACACGCTCTCCGGGATCGGCCCCGCCCGGCTCGCCGCCGGCGACCTCCTGCCGGTCGGGGACCTGACGGCCGGCTGGCCCGCGGCGGACTTCGCCCCCCGGCGCGCGCTGCCCGCCGAACCCGTCCTGCGGATCCTGCCCGGGCCGCGCGACGACTGGTTCACCCCCGAGTCCCTGGCCGCGCTGTGCGCCGGGCCCTACCGCGTCACCGACCACAGCGACCGCGTGGGCATGCGGCTGGCCGGGACGGCGCTGCGCCGCGCCCGCCCCGGCGAACTCCCCTCCGAGGCCGCGGTCCCCGGCGCGCTCCAGGTACCGCCGGACGGGCAGCCGATCCTCTTCCTCGCCGACCACCCGGTGACCGGCGGCTACCCCGTCATCGCGACCGTCCACGAGGACGACCTCCCGCTCGCCGCCCAGACCCGCCCCGGCCTGACCCTCCGCTTCCGTGCGGCCTGACCCTGCGGCTCCGTCCGGCGTGCCCCTCCGCTCCCGGCCGGCGTGACCGCCCGTCCGGGCCCGCCCCGTGCCACGGCGGCGGGACCCCGGTTCCACCCCGGCGGCCGGCCCGGGCAGGATGGCCCGGGCAGGATGGCCGGCACGGCACGAGCCGCCACGACACCAGGGGGACCCGCATGGCCGACCACTTCCCGTACCGCCTCTGCGCCGGGAGCGACGACCTGACGCTGATCTGGCGGTCCGGCGAGGGCGCGGGCGACGGCGACCCCGACCGGCTGCTCGTCGACGAGTCCGGCAGGCTCCTCGCCTTCGCCGGCCGCGCGCCGCTGCGGGAGTACTGCGAGCGCCACGGCCCGGAGCTCATCTGGGAGGGCGAGGGCGAGCTCGACCTGGGCCCCGTGCGGCGGTGGGTCGAGCCCCCTCACCTCGCCCCGGCAGGGCTGCCCGAACTGCTGCTGGAGGCCTGGAACTTCTTCGAGGACCTCTCCCGCAGCCTCCCGGACGGCCCGCCCCTGCCCGCCCAGGGACCGGTCCACGACAGCGCCTACGAGAAGGCCTTCGGCGGCGAGCCCCTCGCCCCGGCCTCCGGCGAGGACGCCTGGACGGCCGAGGAGGACGCGGCCGTGCGCGAACTCCTGCGCGCCGGCCTGGAGCTGTGGGAGCACGCCGTGCGCACCTCCGTGGGGGCCGTCCGGCCGACGCCCCGTTGACGGGTGCACCACGCCCCTCTACAACGGAACACAGGCCCCGGACACGGGCCGCGGCGCCCCCAGAGGCCCCGGAAGATCCCGAGGAGCGACTGCCATGGCTCCAGAAGACGACAACCGCTGCCCGGTGCTGGACATGACCGCCCGGGCCCCGCACCAGCAGAACGCGCGGCTGCGCGGCGCCGGGCCCGCCGTGCGGGTGGAGCTGCCCGGTGGCATCATCGCCTGGTCGGTGACCCGCAGCTCGGTGATCCGCGCCCTGGCCGCCGATCCGCGGGTCTCCCGCGACCCGCGCAGGCACTGGCCCGGCCTGGCCTCGGTGCCCGAGGGGTGGCCGATGGGGCCGATCGCGTTCCAGCAGAACTTCTTCAACCTCTACGGCGACGAACACCGGTCGCGGCGGCGGCAGATGGCGCCCTCCTTCTCGCCCCGCCGGGTGAGCGCGCTGCGGCCCGGGATCGAGGCGACGACCGCGGCCCTGGTCGGCGCGTTCGCCGCGCTCGGCCCCGGCGAGGCCGTGGACGCGCGCCGGGCGCTGTCACTGCCGCTGACCATGACGGTGATCTGCGACCTGTTCGGCGTGCCCGCCGGCCTGCGGTCCCCGATCGGCACCGCGATGGACACCCTGCTGACCACCACGGAGACGCCCGAGCAGATGCTGCGCTCGCGGGCGGAGATCAACGTGGTGCTGACCGAGCTGCTGGAGCTCAAGCGGCGCGAGCCCGGGCCCGACCTCACCAGCGACGTGGCCGCCGCCGGCACCGGCGAGGGGACGGGCCGCACCGAGGAGGAGTCCCGCGACATCCTCTTCCTGATGCTCGGCGCCGGCTACGAGACCGCCGTCAACCTCATCACCAGCGCCATCCAGGCGCTGCTCGCCCACCCCGGCCACCTGGCGCTGGTCCGCGCGGGCACCCTCGCCTGGACGGACGTCGTCGAGGAGACCCTGCGCCACGAGAGCCCGGTGATGCACCTGCCGCTGCGCTACCCGCTGGCGGACATCGACCTCGGCGAGGGCGTGGTCATCCGCGAGGGCGAGCCGATCCTGCTCGGGTTCGGCGCGGCCGGGCGCGATCCGGAGGTCCATCCGGACCGGCCGGACGACTTCGACCCGACCCGGCCCGACAAGGAGCACCTGTCCTTCGGCCACGGCCCGCACTTCTGCCTCGGCGCGCCGCTGGCCCGCCTGGAGGCCGAGGTGGCCCTGGCCGGCTTCTTCGGCGCCCACCCCGACGCCGTCCTGGACCCCTCGCGCCCGGCGCCGGCCCGGATGGAGTCCGCCATCATCAACGGCCCCTCCGAACTGTGGGTCGTCCCCACCCCCGCCGGCTGACGCCCCGGCGCGGACACGGAGTTGAGTCCTCCCGCCGCCTCCGGCGAGGCGGCGGGAGGGCGGCGGGAGGCGACGGGCCCCGGGGCTGGCCGCCAGACGGGCCGCCAGACGGGCCGTCGGACGGGCCGTCAGGCGGGGCGGATGCCCGGGTTGCCGGCCTCGGTGGCGAAGGACGCGGCCGTGGACAGGGTGCCGCCGGGGCGGGTGATCTGGTTGACGACGCGGTAGTCGGCGCGCGCCCGGCGGCGGTCCAGGGTGAGCACCGTGTAGCCGCGGCGCCCGTCGTAGAACTTCATGTGCGCGTTGGCGGACATGAGGTTGTTCCAGTTGGACGGCTTCTCCTCGCCGTCGCCGTCGCTGCTGATCGAGGTGCCGACGAACTCCACGCCCACCGTGCGGGAGGCCGGGTCGTTGAAGTCGCGCTTGACGTCCAGGGCGTAGGCCACGTGCACGTCGCCGGTGAGCAGCACCAGGTTCTTGACGCCGGAGGTGTCGACGGCCTTCAGGAAGCGCTCGCGGGCGGCCGGGTAGCCGTCCCAGGCGTCCATGGAGAGCTTGGAGCGCTCGGCGGTGGTGTTCTTGCGGCGGGAGAAGACGACCTGCTGGGGCACGACGTTCCAGGTGGCCTTGGAGTGGCGCAGGCCGTCGGCGAACCAGCGTTCCTGGGTGGCGCCCATCAGGGTGCGCTTGGGGTCCTCGGACTCCGGGGTGGGGTACTGCCAGCCGTCGCCGTTGGCCTGGTCGTCGCGGTACTGGCGGGTGTCGAGGATGTCGAACTGCGCGAGCTGCCCGAAGTGGACGCGCCGGTAGAGGGTCAGCTCGGTGCCGCGCGGCTGGGGCATGCGCAGCGGCTGGTTCTCCCAGTAGGCGCGGTAGGCGGCGGCGCGGCGGGCGACGAAGGGGGCCGGGTCCTGGTTCTTCTCGGGGATGCCGGCGGCGTAGTTGTTCTCCACCTCGTGGTCGTCCCAGGTGACGTACCAGGGGTGGGCGGCGTGGGCGGCCTGGAGGTCGGGGTCGGTCTTGTAGAGGGAGTAGCGCAGCCGGTAGTCCTCCAGGGTGGTGGTCTCGTGGTTGAAGTACCCGGGCAGGGTGCGGTCGGTGTACTTGCGGTCGCCGCCGACGGCGTCGATGCCGTACTCGTAGATGTAGTCGCCGACGTGGAAGACCGCGTCGACGTCCTCGCCGGCGAGGTGGCGGAAGGCGGTGAAGTAGCCGTCCTCGTAGGCCTGGCAGGAAACGAAGGCGATGCGGGCGGTGTCGAGCTTCTTGCCGCGCGGGGGGAGGGTGCGGGTGCGGCCGACGGGGCTGGTCCAGGTGCCGACGGTGAAGCGGTACCAGTACTGGTGCGCGGGGGCGAGGTCGTCGGCGTCCACGTGGACGGCGTAGTTGAACTCGGCGTGGGCGCGGGCGGTGCCGCGGCGCTCGACGCGGCGGAACTTCTCGTCGCGGGCGATCTCCCAGCCGACCTTGACCGAGCCGGTGGCCGGCATGCCGGAGCCGGGCTCCAGCGGGCGCGGGGCCAGGCGGGTCCAGAGCACGACGGCCTCGGGGGTGGCGTCGCCGGAGGCCACGCCGAGGGTGAAGGGGTTGTCGCCGATGGCGCGCGGGGCGATCTCGTTGTCCTCGGCGTGCGCGGCGGGCAGGTTGACGCTGAAGGCGAGCGCGGCGGCGGCCGAGGTGACGGTCAGGAAGCGGCGCCGGTCCAGGCGGGCGGCGGCCTCGCGCAGCATCCGGTCGGGGGTGGGGCGGTCGGCGGGTCCGGTCATCGCAGTGGTGGCCTTTCGCAGCTCGGTGGGTGTGCGAAGGGAATTGGAGTGGACCGCCCCGTCCTGCGGGGGTCGGGATCACGGCAGCCAAGTGATCATCCGGTGGGAGAACCGTGAAGGTCCGTCATATCACCCGGAACGGGGATGGGCCGTCCGGTTCCGGATGGCCCGTCCCACGGGCGGGTGCCGTAGGAAGGGGGGCGCTGCGGCGGAGGACGGCCGCTGGCCGGGGCTACGGCGTGACAGGGCTACCGTTCGGCGACGGTCACGGCCTGGGGACGGTCACGGCCTGGGGACGGTCACGGCCTGGGGACGGTCACGGCCTGGGGACGGTCACGGCCTGGGGACGGTCACGGCCTGGCGGCGGTCACAGCCCGGCGGGGCTACAGCTTGGCGGCCGAGAAGGTGTCGCACTGGGCGAAGTCGCCGCTGCGGTAGCCGGTGGTGAACCAGGCCTTGCGCTGCTCGGCGGAGCCGTGCGTCCAGGCCTCCGGGTTGATCCGCCCGGTGGCCTGCTGCTGGATCCGGTCGTCGCCGACCGCCGCGGCCGCGTCCAGGCCCAGCGCGATGTCCTGGTCGGTGAGCGAGGCGATCAGCGGGCGGCCGGTGGAGGGCTGCGGGGTGGTGGTCGCGTGGTGCGTCCACACCCCGGCGTAGCAGTCGGCCTGGAGCTCCAGGCGTACCGAGCCGCTGGTGGCGCCCTGGCGGTCGTTGCCGACCTTCTGCATGGCGCCGGTGAGGGTCTGGATGTGGTGGCCGTACTCGTGGGCGACGACGTAGGACTCGGCGAACGGGCCGCCCTTGGCGCCGAAGCGGGCGGACAGCTCGTTGAAGAAGCCGAGGTCGAAGTAGGCCTTCTTGTCGCCCGGGCAGTAGAAGGGGCCCACCGCCGAGGTCGCCGGCCCGCAGGCGGTGGAGACCTGGCCGGTGAACAGCACCGTCTCGGCGTTCTTGTAGGGGATCTTGGCGGCGCGCGGCAGCTCGCCCCGCCAGAAGTCCTGGAGGCTGTTGGTGACGGCCACGATCCGGCAGTCCTGGCGCTTGTTGGCGTCCGCGCCGGTCTTGCACTCCTTCTGCGCCTCCCCGGCGGTGCGCACGCCCGGGGAGGAGGACGAGCCGGAGCCGGAGGACAGGCCCAGCAGCTGCGGGTCGACCCCGAGGACGACCGCGAACAGCACCGCGAGCAGACCCACGGCCCCGCCGCCGATGGCGACCTTCCCGCCGGGGATGCCGCGCCGGTCGTCCACCTGCGAGGTGTCGAGGTCGCCCTGGTCGTCGAACTGCATGTGCCCGTGCCTGCCCGTTCCTGTCGTGTTCCGCCCTGCCGGTGACGGTCTGTGCCGTCCGCGGCCCGCCCAGCCTACGGGCTGCGGCCGGCGCCGCGCCGCATCGGGGGCGTCCCGGGCGGGCCCCGGCGGCACCGCGCCGGGCCCGGCCCCGCCGTGGTGGGCGGGGCCGGGCGGGGCGCGGGGTGTTTACGGGGCCCGTGGCGCGCGGAAGTCCAGGACGGGTTCGGACCAGCCGTCGTCGTGGACGCCGGCGTCGAGGGCGGCGGAGATGGCGCGTTCCTCGTAGCCGAAGTGGGAGTCCATGATGGCGGCGAGGCCGTCGAGTTCGCGTCCGATCGCCTCCAGGCCGGCGGCGGGGGCTTCGGCGGCCCGGTCGGCGGCGGCCCGGTCGGCGAGGGCGCGCACCCGGGTGAGGATGTGGGTGATCAGGCCGTGGTCCTCGACGAGTTTGGCGATGGTCGGCGCCAGGTCCGGCCTCTCGCGCAGGAGTTGGGCGAACAGCCCGTCGTCCTCGCCCTGGTGGTGGTTGGTCAGGGCGGTGCAGAAGGCCAGGCAGTGGGCAGCGAGTGCTTCGCCGTCCGGGCGGGGGCGGCCGGGGTTCGCCCGCAGGTCGGCGAGTCGTCGGCGCAAGTCCTGGTGCGCGTCGGAGAGTTGAAGGCTGAGGGCGGCGGTTCGGCCGCTACGGGAGGGGGAGGCCACGGGGGCGGTCCCTTCGGTCGTGCACCTCCATGCCTGGCGCGGTCCGCCACCGGCACGCGATGCCGGCGCCATCCGATCACGCCTCGCGGCCGCCGGGCAAGCGGGGCGCCGGCGGCCGCGGCGCGCCTCAGGACGCCCCGCCGGCGAGGTCGCGCAGGGTCTCCTCGGCCTTCGGGGTCAGGACGAGCGGCCCGCTGCCGCTGGTCCACACGGCCCGCACCTCCAGGGTTCGCAGGCGCCAGCCGTCGGGGGTGCGCACCGCCTCGCCGGTGAACGTGCCGCCGACGTCGAAGTGGCCGCCGCTCTCCTCGCCCCGTGCCTGCTGGGTCGAGGCGAGGTGGACGTGCGCCATGACGGCGTTCCAGCGCACGGCGGCCCGGTCCCCGTCCAGGTCGATCATGTGGTTGGCGCCCACGTGCTGGGTGCGCTCGAACTTCGCGAGGGTCGCCTGCTCGGACTCGGCCAGCCCGTCGATCCCCTGGTGCTCCCCCACCGGCGTGGTGATCTGCACGTCGGGGGTGAAGTAGCGCCGCGCCCACGCCTCGTCGAAGCGCCCGCCGGCGTGGGGCACCGTGTCGAGGCTGAGCAGGTAGCCGTCGATGAGGCCGGTGATGTCGGCGCGGTCGGTGAGGACCTGGACCCGCTGGGCGAGGGCGGCGAAGTCCGCGGCGGTGACAGCGGTGTTGGTGTTGGTGTTGGTGTTGGTGTCGGTGGTCATGGCGCGGCTCCCCGTGGTCGCGGTGGATGGCGCGGCCGCCGCGGCCGCGCACCACGCAGACTAGGACCTCAAGTCGGCTTGAGATCAAGGTCCCAGGCCGGCACCGGCCCGGTCCCGGCCCGGCCGCGCGGAGCCCAGTGCCGGCCCGGGGCCGTGAGAAGCTGGCGCATGACCAGCGCAGCTCCCCCGCCCGACGCCCCGCCGCCCGACCGCAGGACCACCCCCTCCGCTCCCCCGCCCGGCTGGTGGAACCCGGAGGTGCGGGCCGAACGGCGCCTGGTGGCGCTGCTCCAGGAGCTGCGGGTGCTCCAGACCGGCGTGCAGATCGTCTTCGCCTTCCTGCTGGGCGTCGCCTTCACCCCGCGCTTCGGCCAACTCACCGACGCCCAGCAGGACATCTACGTCGTGACCCTGCTGCTGACGGTCGTCTCCGCGGCCGTCCTGGCCGCGCCGGTCGCCCTGCACCGGGGCCTGTACCGCCACCCCGGCAAGGAGCGGATCGTCACCGTCTCCGCCCGCATCGCCCAGGCCGGCCTGCTGCTGCTCGCCTCCTCGCTGAGCGGCGCCGTGCTGCTGGTCCTGGACGTCGTCCTCGGCACGGCGGCGGCGGTGCCGATCACCTGCGTCATCGCGGCGGTCTTCGCGGTGATGTGGTTCGCCCTGCCCTGGGCGGTGCGCCGCGTCACCACCCGCGACCGGGCCTGAGCGCCGCGCCCCGACGGGCCGCCGTACGCGCCCCCATCAAGGCTGCGGGGTCCAGCCGGGCGGGGCGAGTCCGGTGTCGTCCAGCACCCGGCGCACGGTGGCCTCCAGCGAGCTGCCGGGCCCGATCACCCGCTCCACGCCGCCCGGCAGCACGTCCCGTTCCCGGTACCAGTCGGCCATCTCGGCGGGCGTGAACTCGGCGCGCTGCGGGCGCGTGGCGTGCCGGCGCACCGTCTCCTCGAACGGCACGTCCAGGTAGTAGAAGCGGGTCAGGCCCCGGTGCCCGGCGGCCAGACCGGCCAGCATGGGCCCGTAGCGGTCGGCGGCCATGATGCCCTCGACGACGGTGTGGAAGCCGTGGTCGAGGGCGTAGCGGGCCACCGCGTCCACCAGCCCGACGGCCGCCGCGCCCGGCACGTCGCGCTCGCGCAGCACGGTGCGGCGCAGGTTGTCCTGCGCCACCACGGCCAGGCCCCGGCCGTGGGCCGCGCGTAGGGCGGCGGCGACGCTGGACTTGCCGGAGCCGCTGTTGCCGCGCACCACCACCAGGACGGTGCGCCCGCTGCCGGTCACCGGCGACCGGCTAGCGTGGGCCCATGGACGACGACCTCTCGCGCCCCGACGACCTCTCGCGCCCCTCCCGCCCCGACGGCCCCACCGCCACCGCTCCGTGGGAGGTGCTGCTGATCGGCGGCGCCTCCGGCCTCGGCAAGAGCCGCGCCGCGGCCCGTCTCGCCGACCGACGCGGCGCGTTCGTGGTCGAGTTCGACGACGTCGTCGCCGCCCTCCAGGCCGCCACCAGCGCCGACAGCCACCCCGGCCTGCACCACTTCTCCGCCCTCCCCGACCCCGACGCCCTGGACGCCGACCGCGTCCTGGAACTCCAGATCGCCACCGCCCGCGCCCTGGACGACGCGGTGCTCGGCGTGGTGCGCAACCGCCTCACCGTGGACGTACCCGCGATCGTCGAGGGCGACTACCTCACCCCGGCCGCCGCCGCCCGGGCCGCCGACGAGGCCGCGGCGGCGGGCCGGCGGGTGCGCGCGGTCTTCCTGCACGAGGACGACCCGCGGAGCATCGCCGCCAACTACGCCGACCGGGAACCGGATTGCGGCCCGCAGCCCGAGCGCGCCGCCGTCAGCGCCCGGTACAGCGACTGGCTCGCCGCCCAGGCCCGCGCCCTCGCGCTGCCCGTCGTCGAGTGCCGCCCGTACGCGACCCTGCCCGAGCGCCTGGCCGCCGCCCTGGCGTGACACCGGGGCGGCGGGAGTGTCACGCCGACGGCGCGTCCTCGATGTCCGAGATCAGCTTGGTGCTCAGGTCGCTCTGCACCGCCAGCCGGGTGTGCCCGGCGTCGGGGCCGGTGCCCCAGGTCAGCGTGACGGTGGTGAACAGGTGCCCGGCGCCCGAGTCGTGGTAGCGCACCTCCCAGCGGGTGGGCACGTCCTGCGCCCGCAGCACGCCGTCCGCGTGGTTGGCCTCCTCCCAGGCTGCCAGCCGCTGCCGGAAGTCCTCGGTGAGGTAGTGGGCGCGCAGTTCGTCGCCCAGGTCGTCGGTGCCGTCGGAGACGGCGTCGACGTACGCCCCTTGACATCCTCTCCGCCCTAAAGGACGGAGATTCCCGCCTGCCTGCCGGTGGTCACCGGGCGGGGCTTCGAGTGGGTTCCTGTTTCTTCGCGCTGCGCCGGGACGAGTCCCGGTCTTACCCGCGCTCCGCAGGCTGACACCGCCAGTCCGGCGGCCTTGGCGACGTTGACCGCCGCGTTGATGTCCCGGTC